>CAQTPN010000262.1 GCA_948888345.1 uncultured bacterium
GTTGTATTGGATGAAGTTCACTATATGAATGATGAATCCAGAGGCACGGTTTGGGAAGAGAGTATCATTTACTGCCCTACGAATATCCAGATTATAGCCTTAAGTGCAACGGTCAGAAATTCAAAACAACTTACAGACTGGATTAACACCGTTCATTCAAGAACGGAACATATCTATACTGATTTTCGCCCTGTCCCATTAAGATTTTATTATTATGACAGCTCAAAACCCAATACGGTTGTTCCTCTGATGACTCCCGAAGGTGCATTAAACAGCAAAATCCGTCCTGAAAGCAAATATAAATTCTTTAACAAAAAAAATATAAAAAACCCTGCGCCTGATATTATTCTTGCCCTGCAGGAAAAAAATATGCTTCCCGCCATTTATTTTACGTTTTCAAGAAAAAAATGTGATGAAAACGCCCTTAAATGCAGCACTATAGACCTTTTAAACAAAGAAGAAACTCTGCGTGCGGCAAAAATGGTGGATGATTATATAGCAGAAAATCCCTATTTGTATAATAATCCGCATATTGAACTTGTTAAAAGGGGAATAGCCTCTCACCATGCAGGTTTATTACCGGGGTGGAAAAACCTTGTAGAAAGGATGTTTCAGGAAGGTCTTATAAAAGTTGTTTTTGCAACCGAAACTCTCGCTGCGGGCATAAATATGCCGGCAAGAAGCACAATTATAAGTTCAATCTCAAAAAGAACGGATGACGGGCATAGAATTTTAACCGCAAACGAATTTTTGCAGATGTCAGGCCGTGCAGGACGCCGCGGGATGGATGAAATAGGCTATGTTGTAATTGTTGGCACGCCTTTTCAAACTCCCGATGAAGTTTATGAACTTGCAACAAGCGGTTCAAATCCTCTGGAGAGCAAGTTTTCGCCAAGCTACTCAATGGTTTTGAACCTTCTTCAAAGATTTTCTCTTGATGAGGCCAAAGAATTAATCTTAAAAACATTTGGCTACTTTTCTTCAACTGATAGAATCTCCCCTCTTCTTGCAGAATTAAACCAGTATGAAGAAGATATGGAAGCTCTTAAAAATTTCAAATGCCCTCATAAGCATAATGCTGATGATATGGCGGATTATATCAAATATAAAAACCTTTATGTTGAGCATAGAACCGTTTTAAAAGCTCTGAGGCGGCAGGCAAAAAACCAGAATGCGCCTGAAATTCTTCAATTCAAACAAAAAACCAGAGAATTTCTTGATAAAATGCACAGTTATGGCTGCGATACATGCAAAATTTACAGGAAGCATAAAAAAGAAATTGAACTTTATAACAGATACGCAAAAAAAGCGCGTATCTTAAGAAAAGACATTGAATTTCAAAAAGATGTCTACTGGCAGAAATTCCTCTCTCACAAGCGCATTTTAGAAGCCACGGGAAACCTTAAAGATGATTATCCGACAGAAACCGGCAAAATTACCATGGGGCTTCGTATTGAAAACGAACTTTATCTTTCTGAAATTATCCTGTCAGGCCTTTTAAATAACCTTGCCCCATACGAGCTTGCTTCTGTTATCTGCGCCATTTCAACAGAAGAGGTAAGAAATCTTGATAATACTCCAATTAAACCTCCTTCTCAAAATGTAAGGAAAATTTTAGGCAAAATTAAAGATATTAAAAGAAAGATTTTCCTTTTAGAGCGCGATAACAAAATTGAAAATATGATGAATATAAATTCTGAATATTCATCCATGATAGAAAACTGGGTGCTTTCTGCAAGTGAAGATATAACCTCAATTGAAGCATGGGATAAAATATTTTCAGATACAGAATTCACGGAAGGTGATGTTGTGCGCGCCTTTAAACGCACAATCGATGTTTTAAGACAGCTGACCGTTGTGGATAATATCCCCGATGATATTGCAATGAGTGCAAAAGAGGCTATCCGCGCCATCAACCGCGAACCCGTTAATGTGGACTAATCTGATTAACGTGAATTAAAATTCACTTGTCTTAAGGTTTTGCGCGCCTTAAGGTATTACATGTCTTAAAGCGGGTTCGTGCTATATGAATAAACCCGTCACCTATGAACTTGTTTCAGGGCCTGCTTTATTTTACGATAAAACAACTGTTACTGTGCTTTTTGTTCAGTTTTTTCAACCACCTTTAGCCCGTAGCCGAGAAAATCCAAAATTTCTTGAACTTTTGTAAATTTTATTGATTTGGTTTTCAACATCTTTGAAAAACCGCCGATTGTCATCTCTGAGTATCCTGCCTCATTCATTTTTTTGACAAGCTTTCTCATCGATAAACCTTTTCTAAACAGTAAAATCGTTATTAATTCTTTAACATCTGTAGTTTCTAGCATAATAAAATCGTAAGTTTATATTCCCTGTTTGACAAATATGAATAATATTGTTATCTTATAGTAGACATA
>CAQTPN010000263.1 GCA_948888345.1 uncultured bacterium
CGCCATAAAATTCATTGCTTGAAAACTCAATGATGGGGCGGCTTGAGCGGAAATGCTCATCCAGTAAAACCGGTGATGCCGAATAATAATTTGCTAAATCAAACATTGAATTGGTTCTGAAACGCCACATCAGCTGATATTTGTCATCTATGCCGTATTGATTCAGGAAGGATTGCTCTTTTGCTTTCTCTAAGAAGCTTAAATGGGCAAGCTGTTTATCATCGCCTACAATTACCGCCTTTTTTGCACGATAAAGCACCGGAAAACAGCTTGCAATATCGCATTGGCTGGCCTCATCAATGATAACGACATCAAACATTCCGGGTTTTAAAGGCAGGCTGTTTGAAATAGCGTAAGTTGTTGTACACCAGCATGGAAAAGCAGCTAAAAGCGGCTTAAAATCTTCTTTTTCAAGTACTCTGTCTTGAATAACCCGTTTTCTTGAAACCAGTGATTTTGAGTGAACAATAAGTCTCTGACGCTTTTTTTGGTCGCATAGAAGTTCTTTCAGTGCATTTCGCCTCCTGTTTCTCAAAATGTCCACCGCCAGGCGTTTTTGCTTGCTTTTCAGAGCGGCTATCTTCTTTAAAATTTGATGAAGATTTCCCGTATTCATAATTTCGTCTTCAATTGAGATGAGCTCAGCTGAAAGCCCTTCCGCATCAAGCTCGTAGGATAATCTTCCGGTTAAATCATTTAATTTTAAAGGTTTTTTATAATTTAAAATTTTCTTAATTTTGTTAATTTTTCCGTTAGATGAAATATTGAAAAACAGGCCTTTTTTGCCGGAATTAATCTCATTTTTAAGTTTTATTAAGATTTCTTTAAGTAACTTAACCTCTTCAATACTCAAAGAGTTTGTTATATAGCGCATTTTGCCTATGGCATTAAATGTTTCTTTGGCCTCTGTCTGCGTTTGAGTATACTTTTCTTCAAGCTTTATAATTTTTTCTCCAAGTGCCTCAAGCCTTTTAATTTCATCCAAAAGTGCTTTCATATCGCTTACATCGGCTAAAACTGCATCTGCATAATCGGTATCTAAATCCACTTTATTCGAAAGCAGGTCTTCAAGCTTAAAGGTCAGCTGTTTTTGATAATTTGCCCTTCCGGAACGCAGTGCTAAATAAGGTGCGCCAAGTTCATTTAGCCTTTCTGCTACAACATCTACTGCTTTATCCATTCTGCTTGCAACAAGAACTGTTTTGCTGTTTGCAATAAGGTGAGATACAAGATTTACAATGGTTTGGGACTTTCCTGTGCCCGGAGGTCCGTATACTGCAAGAAAATCGTTCTCTTCAATTTTTCTTACAACATCTTCCTGAGAATCACTCAATGAAAGCGGTGTAACGGGGAAGAAATCCTTAATTACAGGTTCTTTTACAGGAACCTGCTTGCCTTTTGATGTTAAAAATTCTTCCTGAATAATATTTAAAGCCGTCTCTTTTATTGTGCCAAAAGGTTTTTCGCCTATTTGCAAAAGCTCATGCAACACCCCCGCCGTAACAGTCGGTCTTTTAGTTAATATTACAGCCTGTTTATGCTCTAAAACAAGCTTTTCCATCTTTACTTTAGGTTTCTGTTTTATGGTTTCAATTGCATCATAATCTGTTTCTTCAAGCTCTTCAATGTTTTCAAAGCTTTCATTGGCGTAAAAATCTTCTAATTCCTGCTTAAAATCCCTCGAATTATCTTCAATTGCAGCAGGGGTAAGGGAAATTTCTACATCCGGCACAACAGATTTCAGGGTTGTTAAAAATATTTCCAAACTGTCGTTTGTAAGCGGTAATTCAGGTACAGTCTCTAAAAGCCCCGATAAAAGCGCATCAACTTCATCTTCTTCATCTTTTTTAATTAATTGTGCCAGAGCACCGGTATTTAAGGATAGAATATCATCTTCTGCAGTAAGTTTAATATTTTTTCCATCTCTTTCCAAACGGCAGGGCACATATAAAATAGGGGTTAAAAATTCATTGTTTTTGCGGCTTTTACCGTTTTTCCCCGTTAAAAATAAAAATCCGTAAATTAAATATTTTTCCTTCTGGCTCATATCAGACTGCACCATAAGTTCGGTCAGAAAACTGTCGGCCCCGTCAAGCATTTGCGGTTTATCGAATTCATAAAAAAGCTTTTCTGAGCCTTCTAAAAATACCCATTTATTATCCTTGTCTCCTTTGAGATTGCGGAATGTGGAGGATTTTACCTCTTCTCTTATACAATCATGAAGATACTGGGAGATTTTTTTAATGAAACTTCCTGTAAATGCTTGTGTTATAACCTTTGGCACTGCTTGCAGCATAATAATTCCTTTGTATTCTGGTTTAAAATAATATTTAGCCCAATTATTATAGCATTTTTGGTTTAAAAAATCTGTCATATAAAAGGGGTAGGAAT
>CAQTPN010000264.1:0-363 GCA_948888345.1 uncultured bacterium
GTGTGCTCTTCCGATCTTTTTAAAGGTTGGTTTAAAGAATTCTTATCAATCGTTAAAGAATATGGCCTAAACCCTTCTTTTTCAACAGAAAGTACTGTTGTTGAGTCTATTTTTGTATTAAGTTCAAATCTGCCGTCTTTATCACTGTATGTTTCAAACCTCTGCTTTGGAATGCTGACTCTTGCTTTATCTACAGGCTGACCGCTTTGTGCATCCACAACCTGATTTTTGGCATACAATTTTTCATCCTGCTGCACCTTTCCCGAAATGACATCTGCAAAACAAAGCGGCAGCGTGAATAAAAATATAGATAAAATAAGCATTATTTTTTTCATAGAAAATTCCTGTTAACTATTTCTTTTT
>CAQTPN010000264.1:373-2383 GCA_948888345.1 uncultured bacterium
TAAAATTTTTAATTACACAGAAAGGCTATACTCAAAAAGCAAAATTAAACCCTCGTTTTGGGGAATTTAAAGATAAGAAAAAATATATGAACAATATAAAATATCATTCAAAACGGAGGAAATAAAATGAATAAATTTTTAAATATAGTACAGGGTATTTGCTATATTTTAATCATTATAGGTGCACTAAACTGGGGTCTTGTCGGGATTTTTAATTTTAACCTTGTGGAATATTTCTTCAACGAAAGCGTTATTGCAAGAACCCTGTACATAATAATCGGTGTTGCAGCCATTATTTCAATAATCCTTACAGCAAAATACACTATTGATAACAGAGAATATTAATAAGCAAACTTAAGCCATGCCTGCAACAAAGGTGTGGCTTATTTTTTATCATTGTATTCTTTAGTTCCGGGGAATTCTTTACTTCCTGTACGTAATTCTGTTAATTTATATTGAATTTTCGGAATTAAAACAGCAATACCAAGTCCAGAAACTGCCATCCCGAGAAGCCTGAATGCAAAATTGAGATTAGTTGTACGTTTTGCAAAATTCTGAACAAAATTGGCATCAATTTCCTTTACACCCTTATCTGCAGCATATTTTGCAAGATTTTGGGCAAATTTATCAACGCTCTCCCTGATTCCTTCTACAACCTTTCTTGATACAAATTTCTTTGGATTAGATGCTGCACCATATGTTCCGGCATCAAGTGCTTTCTTAATAAATTCAGGTTCAGTATTCCAGCCGCTTGATAAAATATCAACCGCCTGCTGTTTTGATAAAATTGATTCATTGAGCATCTTTGGCTGCAACTGTGACATTTTTAAAGCTTTTGTCTCATAAGCATTTGATGTAGCTTCATTAAATTCTTTAAGTGTTGTTACATCTTTGTTAAATTTAATCTTATTCAAAATTTCAGATACATTAGAAGGTGTATCTTTTGTATTTTTAAGAAATTCTTCGGGGGTATACTTATTTTCTCCCATAACATTTACAATATAATCTTTAAATTCATTGAGTGAATCAGGATGAATTGGCGTATTACTTGTCATTTTATTTAAAAGACCAACAACATGCGGAGTTGCAAACAAATAGAAATAAATTGATGTTGTATCTCTAAATAAAAATTCAAACCCCTCAAATTTATTTCTTGAATTTGCAACACGCCCTGCAATCATGCCGACATCCGTAGACATCAGACGCCATGCAGTTTTATTTTCAAGGTTATAAGCTGCGGTAGAAAGCATATCGACCATCCCGCCGCCCTTAAATGTAATATTTTTATTCTTAGCATTTGATACAAAAGCATCCATGGACATATAAGAAGCACCGATAGCAGTTCTTATTACTGAATCTTGCCCCCGGTTTTGAGTTAAACTTATATTGTCATTCTTATTTTCGGATACATTTAAAGAAACTTTTTCTTCGTCTTTTTTTCTTGATATTTCTGTTATTTTTTGATTAATCTTAGGCAGAACAAATCCCATCAAAAATGTTCCGATTGCAGCACTTGCCGCAACTTTTCCAAATTTAAATACAGCAGTTTTTGTTGCCCCTTCTTTAACATTATTTAAAAACGGAGCACGAAGTTCATCCTTTCCTAAATCCACATCAAGATTTTTAATCCCCGCCTTTTTGCCTAAAAAATCACCAATTTTATTTAAAACCTTAACCCCGAAAAGCCAGAACACAGCACCGGTTGTTTCTTCCCTGAGTCTTTCTCTTCCTTCAACTTTTCCGCCTCTTTTATACCCATTGTAAGTACGCCCTGCAGTCCCGACCGCTTCAATTACAGCCACAGGCAGGATTTTATCAGGGTTCATAAGTGTTGATAATGCTCTTGTTGTATTTAAATTTACCATCTGCTTAAAAACATTTAGCTGTTTGCAAAAATACAAACCCCCTGAAAATTTTTTTTTGATATTTTTTATACAAATTTATTTTTAGACAAGCTCATAGTTTGTCATATCAGCTATTTGTTTGCGCCAGTTTTGAATAATATCTTCT
>CAQTPN010000265.1 GCA_948888345.1 uncultured bacterium
ACCACCGAGATCTACACTCTTTCCCTACACGACGCTCTTCCGATCTAAGCATCTATAAAAGATGTTTCTGTTTCCTTCAGAGAATTATCATAATCTGATGCTTTTTCAATATTATATTTAATTTTGCTCAGGGCATCTATTATTGAAGAATCATCACTGTTTAGTGCATAATAAGCACTATATGTAAGTTCTTTTAAATTTTCGAGATTTGATAAAACATCCAGCTCTGAATTTAATTCTTCTTCTTCATTTTCCTTAATTTCAGCCTGCTCGATTTCTGAAGTTTGAAATTTTAAAAATTCAATCTTCTCTTTATTTTCTTTTTCATTTGTTTCAAGAAGCTCAAGCTTTTTTGATATTTCTTTATATTCAAGATAGTCATTTTTATAGCTATCAAGTGCAGCCCTGAAATCTTTGTCAACACTTTCAATATAAGAATCCAGAAGCTCTATATGATATTTTGGCTGCAAATAAGTATAAGTTTGATGCTGGGAATGGATATCTACAAGTTTTTCTCTCATCTGATTAATAACATCAAGCGTTACCATAGCACCGTTCAAGCGCGGCTTTGTTCCGGTTTTGCTTATTTCTCTTGATATTACAATTTCTTCATCATCATTTTGAAAAGTTAATTCAATCAGTGCATTTTTTTCAGGATTTTTTAAAACATCTTTATTTGTTTTTGCACCAAGCGCAATATCAATCCCTTTAAAAATAATGCTTTTACCTGCGCCTGTTTCACCTAAAAACGCATTAAAGCCCCCGTTAAATTCAAGTTTTAATTCATCAATTAATATAAAATTTTTAATAAAAATTTCTTTTAGCATCTGTTCGGCGCAACCCCCCAGTGAAGCTTCTGCCTTAAAACTCTGTAAAAATCCTGTTTTTCTTTATTTAAAAGAAGAAGTTTTGCACAATTTTCGAATTTTTCAACATTGACTTCTTTTTTAAACATTCTGATATCCTGACCATCAGCCGTTATTTGATACTCAGTATCTTCACAGATTTTTACCGTTAATTTTTCATTTGAATTTACAACAACAGGGCGTGCATTCAATGTGTGCGGACATATCGGGACGATTAAAAAGCAATCTATATCAGGAGAAACAACCGGCCCTCCCGCAGAAAGCGCATAAGCAGTTGAACCTGTCGGGGTTGAGATTATAATACCATCTGCCATATAGCTGCAGACCGCTTTATCATTGATAAAAAGATTTAATACAGAAGTTCTTGCAGAAAATTCCTTTTTTATCACCATGTCATTCAAAGCAATATTATTAACATCTGATTTCAGCATTAATCTTTCTTCAATTCTGAAATCTTTATCTTTAATTTTTTGAATAACATAATTTAATTCAGAAGGTAAAGCCTGCGATAAATATCCTAAGCGGCCCATATTAAAACCAAACACCGGAACATCAAGAATACTGCAGCGTCTTGCACATTTTAAAAGTGTGCCATCCCCGCCGATTGAAACAACAAAGCTTAAATTATCAGGCATATTTTCCATATCAAAAGTTTCAGGACGCACCTTTGTAACTTTTTCTTTAAAAAAAGCGGATGAAACTTTCTTTGCAAAATCTTTTGCACCTTCAATTTCAGAATTATAAACAATCCCTGTATTATTTAAATCTAAATTTTTATTCAGACTGTTATTCATAATCAAAATTTATCTATAGTTTGTAAACTGTAAAGGAATGTTAAGACTATCTTCTTTTTCTTTTAAAAGTTTAATTACATCCTGCAGGTCATCTCTGCTTTTGCCGGATACTCTCACCTGCTCTCCCTGAATTAAAGCTTGAACCTTTAATTTTGAATCTTTTACAACTGCAACAATTTTTTTAGCAAGCTCCTGAGTTAAGCCTTTTTTAAGCTCAAATACCTGTCTTACATTGCCGCCCAGGGCATTTTCAGGGGTTTTAGGGTCAAGAATTTTAATGCTTAAATTTCTTTTAATCATTTTCCCTTGAAGAATATCGACGATATTTTTTAATTTCATATCATCATTCGTTGTAATTGTTATAGATTTATCCGCATCCAATTCAACGGTTGAATTTGAATCTTTTAAATCAAATCTTGAACTTATATCTTTTTTTGTTTGTTCAACGGCATTAACAAGCTCCTGCCTGTCAAATTCCGATACTACATCAAAACTGCAATCTTTTGCCATTTTATTCCCCTGCCCCTTAATTATTTATACCTTTATTTTAAAAATGGGGATATTTTAAAAATCCCCATTTTATTTAAAAAATTATCTAAACACGTCTCTTTCTGGCTGCTTCAGATTTTCTTTTTCTTTTTACGGACGGTTTTTCATATCTTTCTCTG
>CAQTPN010000266.1 GCA_948888345.1 uncultured bacterium
CGATGGTATCAAAACTACCCTAAAAGCTCCTGTTGATATCGTAAGAACAGCAGCAGTGGGTACAGCAGGATTATTCAACAATACCGTTGATGAAATCGCTTATGTTGTAGACGGTGCAGGCAACAAAATTACAAGGGTAAATCCTAAAGACAAAATGACCATTGCATTTGGTAACGACAGATAATAAATAAAAAATGCGTGTAAATATTAAATAAATATTGATGAGTGGAATTATTTCACTACAGAAGGAAACAAAATCCGAATATATCAATAAAAATCAAAACCGGAGCTATTTTTGGCTCCGGTTTTTCTCATGCGGATTAAAGTTTTAATATCTCATTAATATTTTTAATTGTATCGTTTAAAGTGTCTGAAATTATGGAGGCTTCAAAATGTTCGCAGTTATTTGCCCATGCGGCTAAAAGCTTTGCTGTGCCGTTTAATTTTACATCTCAATTTCAAGGTCGCACATATCATCTTTGCTTAGCATTTTATTTTCTCCAAACTCATAATTCAACTATGAGTATAGCATAAAAAATGAAATAAAATTAAGAATATGACAGTTGATTTCACAAAAATTAAAAAACAAATTGGCAGCAATATTAGAAAATATAGAAAACAGGCCGGTCTTACCCAGATAGAGCTTAGCATTCAAGCGGATTTAACCGATGCAAGAATTACCCAGATTGAAAGAGGCCTCGGTGCTCCCAGCATGCTGAAACTTTTTATGATAGCGCAAGCCTTGAAAATCCCCGCCTCTAAACTGCTTGAATAATTTCTCATTTCCTTATAAGGGATTGAAAAACTTTAAAAATAGGTTATAATGTAAATAAGATAGTTTTGATACGGTAAATCTCGATACCGAGGCTTTTGGCCACAGAGGGATAATTCGAGTCCTCATAATCAAACTATCTTTTTATTTGCATATAACGCTCCATATCTTTTTTAAGCTGTTGTTTGCTGCTTTTATGAAATGTTGTTAAAAAATTTTCCTGCTTGTCTTTTGTTGTTTTTATAACTATTTGATATATTGCATTATTAATTTTGAAATAAATAAGATTCTTATTGCTTGATTTTAGTATAAAGTCAGCATTTTCAATATATTTTCGAATATTTTTATAATCGTCAATTGTTAATTCGCAATGATTTATCATATTTTTAATCATAGTATCTGCAGAAAGTTTTACATTTGCTGTCTTAGCCTGAATTGCCTGCATTTCTGCGGTTGTTAAATTTCCAACATTGTAGTAGCTTTTTAAAACTTTCTTATCAAAATTATTTCTTATATTAGATAGTGTAAAGTTTTGACAAGAAAGATTTGCAACTTTTTTATATAAATCTTCTATGTTTTTATATTCTATATCCATATATCCCCTTGTCTTAATACCACAGGCTCTGTGCCGGTGCATAAAATGACAGTGGATGAAACTCCTGTATGAAGCGGATTTTCCGGTTTTATTAATGTAATTTTATCGCCAAATTTTTCCTGTGCCTCCCTGAAATCCTTGACAGGAGGTTCATTTGAATAGTTTAAAGATGTTGTTGCAAGTACTCCGCCTTGAATTTCAAGACACAATTTTTGAAAGCCTTTATGGTCTGGAATTCTTATCCCTACAGTATTTTTGCCGGATGTTATAAAACCGGGCACAAGTTCTGTTTTTTCGAAAATTAAAGTTAAAGCCCCCGGAAAATGTTTATCTACAAGAATTTTGGCATAATCAGGCATGGTTTTTACATAAGGCATAAGGTTTTTAAGGTTATTGCTCATTAAAATTAATGGTTTTGACCTGTCTCTGCCTTTAATTTCATAAATTTTATCCGCCGCAGTGTTATCATCAGGCAAGCACCCTAAACCCCATACGGTGTCTGTTTCAAACCCTAAAACTTCTCCTTTGCTTAATATCATTGAATTTCAGCTTTTCCTCTATTTTTTATACGTTCAATTAAATCATTTAAATATTCAATTTTTGTAAAATATGCGCAAAGCCCGTATACAATAAGCATTACCGATGACACAAGGGCAAGTTTTATAATGCCTGTTATAAAATTCCACTCGAAAATGGTGTTAAATCCGTGTCCTGTAAGGTATCCGGCTAAATATGCAGCAGTTCCCGAAATTAAAATCTTGAAAACATTTGATAATAACCTTGTATATCCTATTCTGATTTTGTTTCTAAGCAAAACCCCCAGTGTTACAGCGTTAAATAGGGTAACAAGTGTTGTAGACAGTGCTATACCGTTAATTCCAAAGGGTTTTACAAGTGTCAAATTCAAAACACATTTTAATAAAATACAGGCTATAGCTGCTAAGAACGGGGTTTTTGA
>CAQTPN010000267.1 GCA_948888345.1 uncultured bacterium
TGATTATAACATACTTAAACCTAACAGCAAATCAAAACAAAGATAGGCTATGAATTATTAATACATTCATTATAACATACTTAAACCTAACAGCAAATCAAAACACCAAGCGGTATGGATAATAAAGCATATTTACTATAACATACTTTGGTTTTGCACTTTTATTTTATTATTATTTTTCAAATAATAATTATAATATAAATAAATATAATAAAATTTAACCGCTGTAATCCATGAAATGTCAGATAAATTTATTAAGTCAGAATAATTTAATTCATATGCTTTAAAATTTCTTTTGCTATATTTTTTAATGTTTTAAAATCAGCACTTAGAAATAAATTTTCATCTTCATTTGTGCATATTATTTCAAGAAAATAAGTTTTCTTCTCCTTAAATTCAGGAATTAATCCGCTTACAGCACCAATAACAGCACCTGTTGAACCGGCAATCAGCCCGCCGAAAATTGTGCGGCAAACGGTTGATTTTTTCTTTTCAATATAATCAACATCCTCAATAATTTCAAAATCAATAATATTTTTTATGTCAATTTTATGTAATATATTTTGATATTTATCTAAAATTGAAACACAATCATCCGAAACCTTGCAAATTGTTTTCATAATTGAGCCATAAAGTTTAATCAATCTTCCATTGAGAAAGCTTAATCGGGTGATAAAATGAAATTTTATTGTCCCAATTTTCAAACATTGTCTTAACGGAATAATTGTATTTATTCTTAAGTTCATCTTTAAATTCTTTTGACCAGCCCGTTTTGCCCATATAAGACGTATTTTTCTGGGTACTTAATTTTTCAAGGCTTAAAATCATTGCCGTTGGTATTGCAATTTCCGCAAATATTCTTAATGCTCCAAATACTCCGCAGATATGAGCAAATTCTTTAATCTTGCAACTTGGTATTATGAAAAAGTCTGAATAGGCACCTGCCATAGGGTATACAAATTTTTTCGGGAATGAGGAGCAATTTTTGCAGGTATCAAATTTATTTTCCTTTTCTAAGAATTTATCAAATTCAGCTTTTAGTTCCTTTTTAAAACTGTATAAATAATAATTTACATTGTTTTTTTGGAAAAATCTTCCGATTTCATTGAATCCTTCTTCTGTAATGTTTTTGGGCTCAAGCCCGTATTTTCTAAATGCATTTTGCGCTTCTTCAATTGAGGGCAGAAAATTTTTATATTCACAGGCGTTTGAAATTTTTAGGATATTCTCAATGCTTGTATAGCTGTATCCCCATTCAGAGAGCTTTTTATAATTAACGGCAAACATCCCGGGGAGATACCCGCCATCATCCTCAAGCTTAAACATTTCCTTTATTGTGTTTTTGTTAATATTCGGGTTTAGCATAACATCATCAGACACAAAAACATAATGGCTGTATTTTTCATTATAAAATTTTGAAAGCCCTTGAGTTATGTAATCTTGAAATTGGTATGAATTACCGTAAATTTTTATAACATTTTCTTTTTTGCCCGTATAAAAAGGCATAAGATGATAGATATTTTTAAATCTTCCTTCATAGATTTTTTCAACAATCTCAATATTGCTTTCAAAATTGTTGTTATAAATAATTACCAAACAAATTTCCGTCATAAAATTAATATATCATTTTTTCTCTGTAAGGGTCAAATTTTACAATCTATCTTGAATAAAGTTCATCTTTTGTAATTTCAAGATTGGATTCCTTATAGCTTTTTAAATATTCTACAGCCTCTTTCGCTGATTTTGCAACGTAATAAAGTTCTCTTGCTCTTTTATATGCAAATTTTTGCTCCAAAATTTCATCAAAAAATTCAAGAAGCTTATTATAAAAACCGTTTGTATTTAAAATAACAATCGCCTTTTTGTTATATCCTAATTGCTTTTGCACAATCATTTCACTTAATTCTTCAAGTGTTCCAAAGCCTCCGGGCAGGGCTATAACGGCATCACTCATCTCATCCATTCTGGCTTTTCTTTCCCTCATTCCTTTGGTAACATAAAATTCATCGCAGGAATCTGAATTTTCAGCCATTTCTTTTAATTTTTCAGGCATAATTCCTATAATTTTTCCCCCGCAGGATTTTACTTCTCCGGCGCAGGCCCACATAAGTCCTAAAGAGCTTCCGCCGTATACCATATTAAAACCGTTTTCAGCAAGCATATTCCCTAATTTTTCAGCTTCTTTATAATAAATTTCATCTAAAAAATTGCAGGATGAAGCAAATACGCATACATTTTTTATCATTTAAACTATCCTTTAAAATTCTTCTAATATAAAAATACCATAATTAAAAACTTTATTCTTGTTTGCTTGAAAATTTT
>CAQTPN010000268.1 GCA_948888345.1 uncultured bacterium
TTCTTTGAAGAAATTGATGCAATTCAAAAGGCAAAAGAAGAATTCAGAAATTATATAAAGCTGGGTAATAACAGGGCAGTGAATAAAAAACACGGATTTTTGTTTCATTTTAAAAAGTGATACTTCAGGGTTTTTCTCCGGTATACCGTTTAATCCTGAGGTGAATTCAGGATTAAGGTAAAAGGATATTAAAATGACACAAAAATTAGAACTATACAGGTGTAATGTCTGCAAAAACATTGTAGAAGTTGTATTAAACGGGGATGGCGCACTTGTTTGCTGCGGCGAGGAGATGGAGCTGTTAATTCCCGCATCAAGTGATTCGGAAGGCTCTTGCAGTATTGACGGCAACTGCGGCAAGAATGAAAAGCATGTTCCCGTTATTGATTATGAATGTGAAAGATCAGGGGTGAAAATCAGAGTGGGGGAGTTTCCGCACCCGATGGAAGAAAGCCATTACATTCAATTCATTGAAGCAATTTCAAAAAGCGGCAAAACCATTCACAGAGAATATTTATACCCCGGCGAAGCACCGGAAATCACAATAAACTGCAGAAGCAACCTCGGGAAGGCAGACGGCCTTAAAGCAAGGGAATATTGCAATATCCATGGACTTTACGCAAATCAAGGGGAGGAATAAAAAATGAGAATGGATACAAAACTTTTAGAAGATTTAAACGCTCAATTAAACAGAGAATTTTTTGCCTCCTACCTTTATTTTGGTATGGCAACATATTTTGCCGAAATTAATATGGAAGGCTTTGCAAAATTAACAAAAAACCATGCAAAAGAAGAACTTGAACATGCTAAAAGAATTTATGATTACATAATTCTTCGTGATGAAAAGGTGAACTTGTTAAAAATTGATGCACCTGATACAAACTGGAATAACCCTATTGATGCGATTAATGCGGCTTTAGACCATGAAAAATTTGTAACCGATAATATTCATAGAATTTATAAAGATTCTAAAGAAAAAAATGATTATCCGCTCGAAGTTTTTATGCAGTGGTTTGTACAGGAACAGGTTGAAGAAGAGCATCTTTTCCAATCTATGCTTGATAAGATGAGCTATATTAAAGATTGTGAATGCGAAATTGTAAATATTGACCGCGAATTGAAAATTGAAAATAATTATGTGGAATAATTTCTGACAGAAAATATAAAAATTTGCCGGAATAAAAGACTTTCTTGTTAAAACAATTTCCGATTCTTAAAAAAGCCCCTGAAATATGGGGCTTTTAAATTATAATGCTATAACTTCCACGTTATCAAGGTTTACGCGCTGTCTGGCATGCCATAAATCGTATTGCTGCTGCATATCAAGCCAGAATTGCGCAGGTACTTTGAAAGCTTTTTCAAGTTTAACCGCCATTTCAGCCGTAATGCGATTTTTGCAGTTTACAAGTTCTGATGCAGTTGTTCTTGATACACCGATTTTTATGGCAAAAGCTGAAACGGACAAATTATAATCAGGCAAATAGGTATTTTTTAATATCTCGCCCGGATGGCATGGATTGTACATTTCCATAAGTTATTCCTTTCTTAGTGATAGTCTTTATAATCAACTATATAAACATCTTCATCCTTAAAATCAAAAGTTATGCGCCAATTTGCCTGTACTGTAACTGACCAGATGTCTTTCATATCACCTTTTAATTTATGTAGTCTATATGATGGTAATGTTAAAGGTGCAAAATCTTTCATTTTGTTTAAAATTGACAAAATTTCTCTGATTTTATATTGATGTATGGCTTGGATGCCTTTTGTGGAGCCGGTTTTAAAGAAATTTTCCAAGCCTTTATGTTTGAATGATTTTATCATACATCTATATTATAAACTGTAAACTAACGGTTGTCAATATTATAAAGTGCTTAAAATATTGGCGAACTTGTCTTTCATGATATCGTTAAGATAGAGGAATTGCGGGTTTATATCGGATGTTTCCTGATGGTATGATATTGCATCCGTAAGGATGGAATTTAAATAGTTTAATTTAGTTATTTCTTCTTTAACAAATTCAAGTTTTTCTTTATCGTTCATTTTAAAATCTCCTTTGATAAAATGCCAATGATATTGGTTGTTAATAATGCCAGTATAGTTGATAATTTAAAAATGGACAAGGAATATTTACAAAAATTTGCAAAACATTTAAAAAAAATAAGAAAGGAAAAGGGTTTAGTGCAAGATGATTTTTCAAATCTGAAAAATATTTCGCGTTCAACTATCAGTATGGTTGAAATAGGGAAAACTGATATAACCTTGTCAAAAATCAAGATTATAGCTGACCGTCTGG
>CAQTPN010000269.1 GCA_948888345.1 uncultured bacterium
ACCCTTATATGATGCAATTTGCAGAGCTTATTCTTCAAACGATTCGGCAAACGGCGGAAACGGCCAATTCGGCGGCGGGGGCGGCGGAGGTGCCGTATTAAATAATATTAAAGGGATTGGAGGCAAGGGCGGAAACGGTTTCGTAATCCTTGAATACAAAAGTACAAGGCTTGATTAAATTTTAGATGAACAACTTTTCAAAAGGCGCGTTTTGTAACCTTCGCGCCTCTTTTTTTTATCTATTTTACTTTTAAATAAGAATGCCGTCAGGCTTTAAAATACAAAATCCGCATTGAATTCAAAATCGCAAGAATGCAAACTCCAACATCCGCAAATACGGCACCCCACATTGTAACAAGCCCCAATGCCCCGAATAGAAGGAAAAGCACTTTTACAATCAAGACACATACAATATTCTGTTTAACAACATTAATAGTTTTTTTAGAAATTTTAATCATAGCTGAAATTTTTGATAAATTATCATCCATAATCACAGCATCCGCCGCATCAATGGCGATATCCGCGCCCATTTTACCCATGGCAATACCTACATCAGCTCTTGATAAAACAGGTGCATCATTAATTCCGTCTCCTGTAAAAATAAGCGATGTATCAGGCTTTTTGGCATTTAAAAGGGCTTCAAGTTTTTCAAGTTTTTGTTCAGGGAAAAGGCCGCAGTATGATTTATCAATAAATGATTGAATTCCGGGATTTTCAAGCCCCCAAAGGCCGCTATCGCCGGTTAAAACCACAATTTGCTTAACACCTGCATTTTTCAAATCATTTAAAGTTCTTTCAGCATCAGGCTTTATAGTATCACCGATAGTTAAAAAACCTGCATAGACACCATCTATGGCCATATATATTATTGTTTTTTCTTTGATACCTGCAGGAAATTTAATATTAAATTTTTCCATCATTGAAGAATTACCGATAATAACGTTTCGCCCCTGAATTTCAGCTTTTATGCCGGAACCTGAAATTTCTTTCACATTTTTGATTTCAGAAGGGTTAAATTCTATATCACAGACAGCCTGAATTGAGCGCGCAATAGGATGAGTGGAAAAATATTCAGCCATTGCGGCAAATTTTATAAAATCGGCCCTTGAAATATTTTCAGCAGGATTTATTTCCAAAACTTTAAATACTCCGGATGTAAGAGTTCCTGTTTTATCAAAAACCACAGTATTGACGCGGGATAGAGCTTCAATATAATTTCCGCCCTTAATTAAAATACCATGTTTAGATGCTGCACCGATAGAAGCAAAAAAGCCTAAAGGCACTGATATCACAAGTGCACAGGGACATGATATAACAAGGAAAGTAAGAGCTCTTTTAAACCAAACTGTAAATTCTCCACCAAAAGCAAGCGGCACAATGAAAATCATAAGCGCAAGCGCAACCACAAGCGGCGTATATATTCTGGCAAATTTTGTAATAAATTTTTCGGCACGGGCTTTTTTATCCGAAGCATTTTGCACCATTTCAATAATTTTTGATACGGTTGAATTTTTAAATTCGCTTGTTACTCTGACTTTTACTGCACCATCAAGGTTTATGCATCCGTTTGATACACTGTCCCCTGTTTTTACCGCAAGAGGAAGTGTTTCACCCGTAAGCGCAGATGTATCAAGGGAAGCCGCACCTTCTGTAACAACGCCATCCAGAGGAATTTTTTCGCCTGCCTTGATTAAGATAATATCATTAATCTTCACTTCCTCGGGAGGGATTTTTTCAACTCCGTTTTCTCTGATAATATTTGCAAATTCGGCCTTTAAATTCATAAGGCTTGAAATTGATTTTTGGGATTTATGAAGGGCAAGGTCCGTAAATAATTCACCTGTTTGATACAAAAGCATAACCATCAGTGCTTCAGGGTATTCACCAATTCCAAAAGCACCAAAGGTAGCAATGGTCATTAAAAAATTTTCATCCAAAAAGCTTTTATTTATAAGGTTTCTAAAGGCATTTTTAATTATATCTTTTGCTATTATCAGATAGAGGAAGAAATAAATTAAAAATTTTATAGTGTTTTGATGAAGCTGAAATGCATCAGCAATAAGATTTTCAGGCTTAAAAATCATAAGAAGAATAAAAGCCGTAAATACAAAGGATATTTTTATTAATAAAGTTTTTGAAGGGGTTTCACCATGGCTATGATGACTATGGCTATGGCCATGATGGTGGTTATGGTGGTTTTCGCCGCAGTGATTACACATTATATTCTCCTTTTCATTTTTATAGTTGAACAATTATTCAACTATAT
>CAQTPN010000270.1 GCA_948888345.1 uncultured bacterium
CAGGTTCTTTTTCAGTTGCAATGACAACCGTTTCATTTGTTAAATTTCTTTCAACTTCATCAATTGTTGTAAGTTTTTCACCGGCTTTTGCGTAGCGCACGCAAAGATAATTATCCAGTTTATCAAAATCAAAAGCATGAAGCGGGGTGCCGAATTCAAGCATTACATAGTTTGTAATATCAACCACATTATTAATCGGGCGCATACCGCATGCAGTTACTCTTCTTTGGATAAAATCAGGAGCAGGTTTAATATTAATATCTTTTAAAAGAGCTATGGAATAATATTTGCAAGCCTCTTCATCTTTAATTTCAACCTTAAATTTATCGGTAGATGTGTCTTTTGTAGCACTTAAGGGTGAAAATTTCAGCTTTTTGTTAAATAGGGCAGATAATTCTCTTGCAACGCCGATTACAGACATCTGGTCGCCCCTGTTTGCAGTAGGCGCAAGGTGAAATACTATTTCATCATTTAAATTTAAAACCTTTTCTAAAGGCTCGCCAAGTTTAACTTCACCAAGGGCAAGAGCAGGATTATTTAAAATTAAAATACCATCCTCTTTTTGCATCCCTTCAAGCCCGAGCTCATCCTGCGAACAAAGCATCCCTTGAGATTCCACACCCCTTATGACAGCAGGGGTTAGCTCAAACAATTCACCCGTTTTTCTTGAAAACACCTTTGAACCAACGCTTGCATAAGGAATTATCTGTCCTTCTTTTATATTTTGCGCGCCGCATACAACGGTCTTTTCGGCATTTCCTGTATCAACGGTGACCAAATGCAGCTTATCAGCATTCGGGTGGTTATCAATTTTTTTAATCAAGGCAGTAATTATATTGGTAAACTTTTGTTTTTGAACTTCAATTTCTTCAACTTCTAAACCGCTCATTGTAAGTTTATGTGCGATTAATTCAGGCTCAATTCCATCTAAATCCACATATTCATTCAACCACTCAAGTGAAACCTGCATAAAACTAAATCCTTTTTATAATACTTTTATATTCTAAAATAATTTTATTACAAAAAAGACACAATGCAAAACCGTTTTTAATACTTAAGGCAACTAAATTATACTAACAAATTGTATTGTAAAAAAAATAATATAGGTTATAATTAGAATATCAGGGGCGGTAGCGTCTACTACCGTCAACTGCAAAAGGCTCAAGATGACACCTACTTTTTGTGGGTGTCATTTATTATGTATAAAATCAAAAAGATTAAAAATAAACTCAAATTGAAATTTTCCATAATAATAGGCCCTCCTTTCATTTGAAACTATCAGTCAAAAGACTCAAGTAATATGTTGTACTGATTAGTCTCTTGAAATGCAGGCTAGCCCCTTTGATATTCAATTTTCAAAATTTCAAACTAATTATTCAAACTGTGCAGCGGAGCAGGGATGCGGCCAAGACGATTTACAAAAATACTTGAATCAAGCTTATTTACAGGCATAATGGGAGCTGTACCCAAAAGTCCGCCGAATTCAGCCTCTTCACCCACAGTTTTATTCGGCACAGGGATAATTCTAACTGCTGTTGTCTTTTTATTAATCATTCCGATTGCCATTTCATCCGCTATAATTCCCGCAATTGTTTCAACAGGTGTATCTCCAGGGATTGCAATCATATCAAGCCCGACAGAACAAACGCTTGTCATAGCTTCAAGTTTATCAATCGTTAAAACACCCTGTCTTGCAGCTTTTATCATGCCTGCATCTTCCGAAACAGGAATAAATGCACCTGAAAGCCCGCCCACATAGCTTGATGCCATAATGCCGCCTTTTTTTACTGCATCGTTAAGCATTGCAAGTGCAGCCGTTGTGCCGTGAGCCCCTGCAGCTTCCAGCCCCATTGCCTCAAAAATCCCTGCAACACTATCTCCTTCTGCAGGAGTAGGTGCAAGTGATAAATCAATAACTCCAAAAGGTACATCAAGTCTTTTTGCAAGGCGTCTTCCAATCAATTCACCCGTTGTGGTTATCTTAAAAGCCGTTTTTTTAATAGTATTTGCAACTTCACCCAAATCGGCCGTTTTTGGCATATTTTCAATCGCCCATCTTACAACCCCGGGGCCTGAAACGCCAACATTTAAAGCTGCTTCCGGCTCATTAACCCCGCAATAAGCACCGGCCATAAAAGGATTATCCGTTACAGAGTTACAAAAACATACAAATTTTGCAGCACCCAAGCCATCTGCATCAGCAGTTAATTGCGCCGCTTTTTTGATAACATTTGCAGTCTTTAAAACACCCACCATG
>CAQTPN010000271.1 GCA_948888345.1 uncultured bacterium
ATTCTTGATGAAGCCAATATAGCACTGGATTTAGGACTTATAGACCTTGAAGATATGCTTCAAACCTTGAAAAATAAGCCTAAAGGCGTTGAAATTGTGCTCACAGGGCGCAATGCAAACGAAAAAATTGTAGAAATTGCACATCTTGTTTCCGAAATAAAACCCGTGAAACACTACTGGGATATAGGTGTTGAGGCAAGAGAAGGGGTTGAATATTGAAAATTACAAAAAATCGCATAATTGAAATTGCAATCCTTCTTGGCCTCCTATTTATAGGGATTTTCGGCATTTATAAAATTTATTATCACGCAGTTGTAAAACCAAACCTTTATACCATAACGTTTCATGACATTGATAGCATCATAAAAGGCTCTCCCGTAAGGTTTATGGGTATCATAGTAGGCCATGTACGCAATCTGCAAAGGAAAGACGACGTAATTTTATGTGAAATTTTCGTTACAAAACCGCATACAAAAATTCCCGATGGTGCACTTGCAAAGGTGGAATATAACGGGCTTGGCGGGTCAAAATCCATTGAAATTATGCCGCCAAAAACTGAAAACCCTGATGTAAAAGGAATTGTAGCAACCGAGGCTCTTCGTATTAATGATATGATGGAGGCTTTCAGTGATTTAAGGGAAGTTTTAGCATGTATAAAGCAATTTGTAGAGGGAATAACCCCAGAAAGCACTCTGAGTGTGACAAAAGCCATTGCGGATATGCCGGATTTCACTGCAGATGCCAATAAAGCCCTTGATGATATGGCAAAAAAACAAGCTGAAACTCACAAAAAATTCAAAAATGCATACAAATTTCAAAAAGAAATTGAAAATTTAATTGATAAAATTTTAAGAATTAAGAATTAATTTTGCCCGCATTTGCCAACACGGGAATTTTTACCGCAATCCTGCTCTAAATCAGCATTTTCAAGTTCCAAAATCCCTTTATCAAACTTGGTTTTGTATTTATTTTTATATTCAACCTCTAAAATTTCGCCCATTTCATTTATGGTCTTTTTTAAAGAACAGAGCGTACTTGCAGCATCATCAACTCTTTTGTAAAGATTATGAACTTCCTAATACAAAAGTTCATAGAAAAATTTTCTCATTGTAAACTTCCTTTTATAAACGCTATTAACGTTACGTACACAACGTATGTCACATAACGCATATTAACATATAATTTAGAAATGGACAAGGATTTTGTATTAAAAGTTGGAAAAAATATTAAAAAATACAGAGCTGCAAAGGGCATTTCCCAGTTTAAACTTGCAATTGAAATAGACTGCACAACATCAGCAATTTCAGGCATTGAGATAGGCCGCAGCGATACCACGTTAACAAAAATCAATGCAATAGCTAAAGCCCTTGACATAGAGCCTTATAAACTTTTGCAATTTGAAGAATAACAAACTTTGACAACAAAATATCAGGGGCTAGCCTGTATTTCACAAGAAACATCAGCACAACAAAATACTTCGGTCTGCGGGCTGATAGTTTCAAATGAAAGGAGGGCCTATGTTATGGAAAATTTCAATTTGAGTTTATTTTTAATCTTTTTGATTTTATACATAATAAATGACACCCACAAAAAGTAGGTGTCACTTCAGTCCTTTACAGGTGATGGCAGCTGACACTGCCGCCCCCGATATTTTTATTATAAATCATATTTTATTTTTTACAATATAATTTTCGCCTATTTTTCAACAGGCTGACAAAAATCAATGCAATAGCTAAAGCCCTTGGCATAGAGCCTTATAAACTTTTGCAATTTGAAGAATAACCCCGCACCCGCAAAAAAGCTCAATAATTGAAATTTGAAAAAGATGATGTATAATAAAATATAGGGCGAGGATGCTCCAACATCCTCTTTAAAGACCCTAGTGATTTTTTAACTTAAGCGTTACTATTATCAGGAAGATAAGCAGTAACGCTTTTTCAGTAATAATCATTGTTTCTCGCCTCCTTTCCAACGTCATACTGCAGTTATGTTGTTTGGAAGGAAAAGCAAGTTTTTAGGGCCTGCCCGATAATATCATATACAAGATTTTTTTCTTTTAAATCATACGTTAACCTGATATCCGGAATTGAAATTTGAAAAAGATGATGTATAATAAAACTATAGGGGAAAGCCCCCGACAAGATAAACGGGCTGTCGAGGACTTTACTTAGTACCCTATGGTCTTAGAATTTTAATGCTACTATGAATAGCGTTGCTACGATTAGTAGCATTATTATTTTGTCTAAAA
>CAQTPN010000272.1 GCA_948888345.1 uncultured bacterium
TTTTATACAAATTTATATTCTTATTCTATCATTAAAAAAAGCTTCTTGTAAATAAATATTAAACTATGCGCAATTTTTTCTGTCGAAAATACTTTATTTAAATATAGAAGGTAGAAGGTATTAATAAAACTATGTGTCCAACATCTGTTGATGGAATAGTTCAAACGGGCATATTTTTCCTTCGAAACGGAGGAAAGGTAGCAACAGGAAAAGATACGGGGCGATTTGGTGCTGCTGCAGCCCAGCTTGGCTCTTTAACCGATAAAATCTCAAGTACAACATCCATTTTTGGGGATGTGGCAAAATCTGCGACAAGCGTTATGGATAAAGGAATTCTTGCAGCTGCGGAAAAAATAGGTAAAACAGATGCTGTAAAAGGGCTGGCAGAAAGTGCGGGCACAAATTCTATATTCGGTGCTGTAGCACAAAAAGCTGTAAACCCTTTATTAATAGGAGCCGCAGGTATAAGGATTTTAAAAGACGATGACCAATATGCAGCCTTAATTGAAGAAGGTTCTGCCATGGGGCTTATGTTTGGTGCTGAAAAGGTGATGAAAACAGCTAAAAATAATTTTTTAAGTCTTACAACAAGTGCGGATGATGTTTTAAAAGATACAATTGAACATTCAGACGGCATTAAGAAATTTTTGGCACAGGCGGCAGAAAAATTTAAAGGTCTTTCAAAAAACGGGCAAACTGCAGCAAAAATAGGTCTCGGACTGTTATTTGTAGCGGGCTCTGTCGGTGCTTACAGTGTAGGAAAAACTGTAGGCAAAAAACTTTCCGGCAGGGATGAATAACACCTCATTTTTACAGACGATTTAAAGAAATAATTTTATTTATATAATAAAATCGGGCAAGCCCTGAAACCTTGCTTTCCCGCAAAACAACGTCTTTTTAAGGCAGAGATTGCGAAGGGAGGTGAGAAACAGTGTTTATAAGTGAAAAAGCGCTATTGCTTATTCTATTAATAATCATAGCGCTCAAAACAAAACATTAGGGCTTTTAAAGTGCAGGCTGCAACCTGCACGCCCTTTATACTTTTATTATACATTATATTTAATAAAATTCAATCGTTTGCCTTTAGCTGCCAACACTAAGTCCGGCGCAAAGGTTAATATTCTGCCCTGTTAAGCCTTTAGCCTTTTCTGAAATTAAATATCTGATTAAATTTGAAATTTCAATCGGCTGAATAAACCTTCTTTGCGGCACAACATCAAGAATTTCTGCCTTATCTTCTTCATTAATATCACTCATTAAAGCAGTTTCAACCCATCCGGGGCTTATGCAGTTTACCGTGATATTATACTGTGCAAGTTCAAGTGCCAGAGATTTTGTCATACCATACATTCCGGCCTTTGTAGCAGCATAAAGGCTTGCATTAGCTTCGCCCACACTTGCTGAAATTGAAGAAATATTAATAATTCTGCCAAATCTTTTTTCTTTCATCTGTGAGACACAGAGAGAAGAAAGATAATAAGGGATTGAAAGATTTAAAGTCATAACCCTTTCAATATCATAAGGCTGCACTCTTTCAATCGGAGAATAAAAGTATTCACCTGCATTGTTTATTAAAATATCAATGCTCCCAAAACGTTCTATAGTCTTTTCATAGAGCATTTTTGCATGTTCAAAACAGGATAATTCAATACTCAGATAATCTTCAATATCAAGATTTCTTCTTCCTGTTTGAAAAACATTGTAACCCTTTGCCCTTAAAGCATTTGCTGTTTCTAATCCTATGCCGGAGGATGAACCTGTAATTAATACATTAAACATGCTTTTTTGCCTATTTTTCTATATATTTCGCTATTTTCCAAATTCAAAAGGATTTTGATTTGTATGTTTTATTATTATATCTGAAATTGCGCCCATAAGTTTTTCTCTTTCTTCAGGCGTTAAATTTCTGATACCTTCAACTGCCGTGTGTAAATTCGGATTATGGTCATACCATCTTTGGTACTGTTTTGGGTTATGTTCTGCAACAATCTTAATAAATTGTTTAAAATCTTTTTCAATAACTTTCGGAACATAAAGCAGAATATCAACAGCAACTTTTGATTGTATATCCTCAGAAAGCCCCTGCAGGAGTGTCATAAAGGCACTCAAATATTTATCTTTATCATACCATCTCAAATTCTTCATACTATACATTATATCAAATTTTATTCAAAATTAGTATATATTTTGTATTTACAAATTAAAAAACTTGCAACATGCCCAAAAATCAA
>CAQTPN010000273.1 GCA_948888345.1 uncultured bacterium
TGGATATACAAGAAAAAATTGAAAAATTACGCAAAGAAATTGAGTTAAACAGCTATCTTTATTATGTAGAGGATAATCCCCGCTTAGAAGATTATGAATATGATAAATTATTCAGAGAACTTGAAGCACTTGAAAAAGAGCATCCTGAACTTATTACGGATGATTCACCAACACAAAGGGTTGGGGGGGTAAGTGAAAAATTTGAGGCTGTTGCACATAAAAACAGGTTATATTCCCTTGAAAATGCAAATAACGAAGGAGAATTAAGAAGGTGGTATGACAGAATTGCAAAGGATTTAGACCCGAATGTCGGCCAGATGAGCCTTTTTAGCGGACTTTCCGGAGCTGTGGAAAATGTCAAAATTCCTTTAGCCTGTGAGTATAAAATTGACGGACTTGCAATAGCTTTAACTTATAAAGACGGAAAATTTGTTCAAGGGTTAACCCGCGGAGACGGGTTTATCGGAGAAGATATTACAAATAATATAAGGACAATAAAAAGCATACCCTTAAAGCTTTTTGAGCCTGTAGATGTTGAGGTTCGGGGTGAAATTTATATGCCGGTTTCTTCTTTTGAAAATTTAAATAAAAAACAGGAAGAGCTGGGCCAGAAAACTTTTGCAAACCCGAGAAACGCAGCAGCAGGGTCAATTCGTCAATTAGATCCGAAAATTACAGCAGAGAGAGATTTATCCATTTGGGTGTATGGCGGAATTTTTGAAGGAAAGGATGCGCCCAAAACCCATTCCGAGACAATGAAAAAACTTAAAGAATTAGGTTTTAAAACTAACAAAATTACAGTTGTGGACGGGGTTGAAGGGGCACTAAAATGTATTCAAAAAATTGATGAAAAAAGAAAAAATCTTGATTTTGCAACAGATGGAGTTGTAATCAAGGTAGATAGCATACACAGCCAAAATGAGCTTGGATTTACATCCCGTGTTCCAAAATGGGCAATTGCTTATAAATTTCCGCCGGAAGCCGTATGGACAAAGCTTTTAAAGGTAGATTTCCAGGTTGGAAGAACGGGAGTTATTACACCTGTTGCAATTTTAGAACCCGTAAACCTTGCAGGGAGCGTAGTAGGGCGTGCAAGCCTTTACAATTTTGATGAGATTAAAAGGCTTGATATTATGGAAGGAGACAGGGTTTTAGTAAAAAAAGCAGCTGAAATTATCCCGAAAGTTTTAAAGGCAGAAAAAACTGATGACTCTAAACCCTTTAAAATGCCCGAAAACTGTCCTTGCTGCGGGTTTAAGCTTATTGAAAAAGAAAATGAAGTAGGGCTTTGGTGTCCCAATCCTGAATGCGCGGATGTTTTAAAGGGAAAAATTGAATACTTTGTATCTAAATATGCAATGGATATAGAAGGCTTCGGAGAGAGCATTATAGCCCAATTAATTGACAGAAAAATGGTAAAAATCTGGGCAGACCTTTATAAATTATCAATTCTTGATTTTATGCAGCTGGATTTAATTAAGGAAAAATCCGCAACAAATCTTTACAATGCACTTGAAGCAAGTAAAAACTGCAAGATGAATAAATTTATAAATGCGCTCGGAATAAGGCTTGTAGGCAAAGAAAGCGCCGATATCCTATGCCAGTATTTTAAAACGATTGATGAGCTAAAAGCCGCATCATTTGAGGATTTGAGCGCGATTGCAGGCATCGGTGAGAAGATGGCAAAAAATATTGTTGAATATTTTAATGATGAAAACAACTTAAAGACTATTGAACAGGGGCTTTCACTTGGAATAAAACCTGAAAATACTTATACTATAAGCGATAACCTGAAATTAAAGGGTAAATCATTTGTAATAACAGGCACTTTAGCTGAGTTTTCAAGAGATAAGGCGCAGGAAATTTTAAAATCTCTGGGTGCAAAAACTCCATCTGCAGTGAGCAAAAATACTGATTTTGTAATTGCAGGAGAAAATCCCGGTTCAAAGCTCGATAAGGCAAAGGCTCTCGGAATTACAATATTAAATGAAGAAGAATTTAAAAATATGTTAGAAAATTAGGAGGTTAGTTTTATGAAAAATGCAATAAAAGCAATGGTTTTAACGTCAGCATTCGCTCTAACGTGCACATTTATTGGTATTCAGGGTGTGCAGGCGGCGGATGTTGAAAGAGGATATGTTTCAGTATATGCGCAAGCCAGTGAGGAAGCGGTTCCCAACATGGCAAAGATTACTTTAAGCGTTG
>CAQTPN010000274.1 GCA_948888345.1 uncultured bacterium
AAACTAGATTTTAGCGTCCTCATTTAAAAATTTCTCATAATCTTCTAATAAATGTTGATATTTTTTATATTTTTGAACCATAACTTCGGCTTCGCCCAAATATTTCAAACGTTTCAAGAAATCTTTTCTCGGAACTGCAGGCGCGCCCATAAGAACGCTTCTTGCAGGATGAGATTTTGTAACACCGGCTTTAGCAAGGATTATTGAATCAGAACCAATACTGATATGGTCTGCAAGACCGGCCTGACCTGCTATTACCACTCTATCTCCTATTGTGCAGCTTCCCGCGATACCTACCTGAGATACTATCATGCAGGCTCTGCCTACTTTACAGTTATGTCCTATCATAACAAGGTTGTCAATCTTTGTTTGGGCACCAATTGTAGTATTTTCAATTGTACCTCTGTCTATTGTTGTATTTGCACCGATTTCAACATCATCTTCAATTACAACGGAACCTAAAGACGGAATTTTAAATACTTTCTGGTCTTCTTTACCGCCTTCAATCTTACCTTCTTTTCTTGCGGCTTCAATATTATCAGGTTTTTCTGTTACAAAACTGAACCCGTCGGCACCGAGGCTTGCCCCGTGGTGAATTATACAATTATTGCCAACTTTAACAAAATCACCAATGTTTACTCCGGGGTGAAATAAACAATTTTTCCCGATATGTGCAAATTTACCGACATAAACATTAGCTAAAAGCTGGCACCCGTCACCAATTTCAGCCCCCCTTGAAATTACAACATTAGGGCCTATTGCAACATCTTTGCCCAATTTAGCGGTACTGTGAATAACGGCAGAAGGGTGTATGCCAATTGTTGAATCAGGTGCTTCATAAAAAACATTTAAAAGCTTCATCATGGCAAGTCTCGGGCGTTCAACTTCAATTGTTGAAATATGTTCAAGGCTCACACCGAGAGGAACGAGGGCGCATTTTGCTTTGGTTTTGGCCAGATTTTCAATTTCTTCTTCCCCAAGGGCCAGAGCAAGAGTATTTTCGTCAGCAAGCAGGGGGGGTGCCACTTTATCAATCTTTGAATCAGATACTTTTGTTAAAATTCCGCCTACCAACCCTGATAATTCTTCCTGTGAAAATATTTTAGAAGCCACTTTTAATAATCTCCTCTTTAATCTTTGAAGCTTTAAATTTAGTTTAAGTTTATTTTATTACAATTATTTCATTTTGTCGATAATTTTGGTTGTGGATTTACCTTCAACAAAATCTATAAATTCAACCCAGCCGTTATTTTTTAAGATAACATCAGCTTCAGGAAGGGTATTCAAGGTATAATCGGAGCCCTTTGTATAGATATTCGGCTTAATTTTATCAAGCAAATCTTTCGGGGAAGTTTCATCAAACAAAACTACATAATCAACCGAATTTAAGGCACAAAGTACTTCCGCACGGTCATTTTCATTATTAATGGGGCGGTTTTCACCCTTAAGCATCTTTACGGACGAATCGGAATTTAAACCTACGATTAAAATATCGCCGAATTCTTTACTTTTTTTTAAATATCTGACATGTCCTACATGTAAAATATCAAAACACCCGTTTGTTGCAACAATTGTCTTTTTCTGGCGTTTTATCTGATGCACAAGCTCTTCTATTTTTGATTGCTCAATTACTTTTCCCAATTTATCTCCCCTTTTAATTTTAAAATATAGCCGGCAATTTGAAATTGCCGGCTATATAATAGCATAAAATTTACTTTTTTACTTCAATTACTTTTTTGTTTCTTCTTCTTTAGAGGCTGTATCTTGCACCGCTTGCTGAATATCACCTCTTAGTGCGTTTTGAATATTTTGAGGGTCAAAGCTTTTATCAACATATTCAACTTTTGCTTCAGCTCTTAAACCTGAGAATAATTTTTGAAGAGCTTCAACTTTCTTTTGTTGTTCGAGATAAGCTTTGATTTCATCTTTAACTTTATCAAGAGGCTGCAAGCCTTTTGCAGCTCTATCTTTTACCACAATAATATGGTTGCCGAAATCTGATACAACAATTTCTGAAATATCATTTGGCTTTAAGCTAAAAGCAGCATCAGCAAAAGGTTTTACCATAGCTTCTTTCGGGAAAAAGCCTAAATCTCCGCCATTAACGGCAGAACCTTTATCTTCAGAATATTTTTTTGCTAAATCAGCGAATTTATCGGGATTTTTAACGGCTTCTTCTCTTACTTTCTTTGCAAGA
>CAQTPN010000275.1 GCA_948888345.1 uncultured bacterium
AAAACTTTATAGATTTGTCATTTTTGTAAATTAATAGTATTCTTTTCTAAAAGAAGAGTAAAATTTACGGGGTAGTTAACAAAAATGAGTTTTAACAATATCATAGCCATTGTAGGGGATAAGTTTGATGCAATTAATTTAATATCTTCAAAGCTTGTTTTATTAAGAGATTTAGATAAGGTTGTAGATACAAACCTCGACAATGCGGCCGCCTTTTTAAACCAGACCATGCCAAATGTTATCATCGTCCATGCCAGAGGAGATAATAAGGACAGTCTTGATGCGATAAGAGATATTAAACAGGCGGATTTATTGCGCAACATCCCCATTCTTTTGTACTCTGAAGATTGCACAAAAGAATTTTTAATTGATGCTTTTGATTGCGGAATTTCAGATATCATAAAAGCCCCTGTAGCTGATTGGGAACTTTTAATAAGAGTTATATGGTGCATTCAGAAAAATGAAATTAATTTAAATACCGATATAAAAAATGAATTTTTAACAAAGCTTAACATTATTCAGAATAAGACAGGATTTTATACGGAAGAATATGCAGAGCAATTTTTGGATGCCGAGATTGATTCCGCCATTAAATATAAAAATAAATCATGTCTGATGCTTGTAGGACCCGACAGCAAATTCCCAATTTCAGAAAATATGGATAAATTAAGCAGCGTGATTGAAAAATCTACAAGACTTAATGATTCTGTAGGAATAAGACGGGATAATAAATACTATATTTATCTTCCAAAAACAAAATTAAACGGCGCATATGCGGTATTTGAACGCATTAACAATAATTTAGGATTAAACACCAACGTAAATGCCAGTGTTTGTGAGATTAAAGATAAAGACTTTCAGGCCGTTAAAAGAATGCTTGAATATTCTTTTGAAAAAACCAAAAATGCAACAAATACTCTTCTTGTAGCACATGAAATACTTGAAGATACCACAAAAGAAGAAGTGCAGTCTGTTGAAGAACACAAAGATATAATTGAAAGAAGATTAAGCATAAAGGAAAAGAAAAATCTTGAAGGGCTTTTTAGAAAAAGCGGAGAAACACCTGAAAACGATGGCGAAAGCTTTGCTAAAGACACGGTTTTAACAATAGAACCCAAGAGGGAAACGGTTAAAGCCGAAGATAAAATTGAATCAAAAGCTCAGATTTTAGCCGAGGAGCTTAAAAAAGAAGGTATGCAGACAAGATTAAACCCCATGCTTCCAAAGGTTGAAATAGGCGAATTAAGCGAGGAAGAAGAAAGAAATGCCAATCTTTTCAGGCATGCTTTCAGGAAAAAATGCGAGCTTGTTACAACGCCCGTATTTGATAAATTCAAAAATCAGGTTGAGGCCAAACATTATTTTATAGATATAGATAAAAAAGTTGATTTTAATCAATCATATTTTGAACTTAGAAAAGATGATAAATTAATGCGCCTAACCGTGAATTATCCGGGGTTTTCAAAAGTGGACATAATAACCGAGATATTCTTTGGCGAAGAAAAGAAAGGATATAATTCTTTCAGCCTTAATTTAACAGAATACAGTTTTCATAAATTATCAATAACCCTTGAAGGATTAATAAATGAATATGAGGGGTACATCAAACAGTAAAAATGTATTAATTGTTGCTTACAAGCATCCTGAAGGCAACAAGACCGCGTGCAGAGATTTGTTTAAAACTTTTCTGCTGGCTTTTTGATATCTCAAAAATCCTGATAATTCTTTGAATTTCACGTTTTTGCTTGTCTGTATCAATAATATATGCGTTTTTATCAGTCTCTGTAACAATGTTAAAAAGCGTATTCAATTCGCGTTCATTCATAATAAACTCTCAACTAAAAAATATACTCCATATATTTCTATAAAGTATTATTAAAAATAAAAATTGCCTGAATATAAACTCTTTGTTAAACAATGTTACAAAAAAGCAAGAAAACTTAATTTTATTGTTTCAGGGTATCAGCGGGATTTTTTACAATATCATGCCAGCTTATATTGTTTGATTTTAAAATAAAATCGCAAAATTCACGCACAGCACCCTTTCCGCCGCCAAAATTTGAAACGGCGGATGCCATGGATTTTACTTCATCAATTGCATCATTAGGCGCACATGATAAACCGGCGCGCTCAATTACACATAAATCGGGGTAATCATCTCCCATATACGCAATTTCATCATATTGAACATTAAAT
>CAQTPN010000276.1 GCA_948888345.1 uncultured bacterium
AGGAAGAAATGCCCCACAGGACATTCTATGAAAAATTCAGAGAATTATACAGAGATTACTGGGCAAAAAGACATCCTGTTACGCTTCGCGGAAAAATTCGCGCATGGGGTGAATTTTTAGCTACCGCATGGGAAATTTGTATTAAAAAATATAACAGATTTTTTGACAGGGTTAAAACTTTCTATCTCAAGGGGTCTGATTATTATATAAGAAGAGGAAAAGCAACGTTAATAACTTATATACTTATTGTTGCAGCACTTCTTGGGTTATTTAAATTAATTCCTACCGGATTTTTGCCGGAATCTGATATGAGTTTCCTTTTGACCAATATTATTATGAAGGACGGAACTTCATTAGCTGAAACTTCAAAACTTTCAGCTGAAATTGAGCAAAAATTCTTAGCTATGCCCGGGGTTAAACAAATCGGCGGAATTGTCGGTATGAACGGTGATAATACAGCATTGATATTTGCAGTATTAAAACCGCACAAAGAAAGGAAACATGATGTCCCCGGGTTCTTTGAAATGCTTACAATGAGCAAAGCTGAAAAAGCCAAATACGGCACAACACTGGCTGATTATAAAAGAAATATGGCAGCCATAACTTCTCAATACAATAATGCAAGAATTGTAACGTTTGTTCCGCCTGCTATTTCAGGTATGAGTATGTTTGGCGGGTTTGAATACCAGCTTCTTGATAAAGGCGACAGAACCGCGCAGGAATTATACGGCGAAGCCCAAAGATTAATTATGAAGGGAAATCAAAGCCCTAAATTAACAAGTGTTTATACACAGTTTAATGCAAATATCCCGCAATTTTTGATTGATATTGATTATCCTAAATTAAAGGCGCAAAATATTTCAGAAACAGAAGTTGCAGCCGCTTTATCATCGCAATTCGGAAGTTATTATATTAATGACTTTAACTTAAAAGGCAGAGTATTCAGGGTTATGATGCAGGCGGATGAACCGTTCCGCGGTGTTCCTGAGGATATGAATAAGGTTTACATTAAAACAAATAACGGTACAAGTGCACCTTTAAGTTCTGTTGTGACAATCACTCCGGTTACAGGTCCGTACAGTGTTACAAGATTTAATATGTATAATTCAATTCAAATTCAGGGAAGCCCTGCTGCAGGCCAATCTTCAGGGGATGCCATTAAAGAAATGACAAGAATTTCCGATGAAAATCTCGGGAGTGATTTAGGTTTTGCATGGTCCGGTACTACATTGCAGGAAATTGAATCAACAGGGCAGACAACAAGCGTTCTTGTTATGTCGCTTGTGTTTGTATATTTATTTCTTGTTGCACTTTATGAAAGCTGGATGCTTCCGATTGGCGTTATGCTTATCACACCTATTGCAATGCTCGGTGCCCTGTTCTTGCAGTATGTAACAGGAAATCAGCTTGATATATATGCTCAAATCGGGCTTATTATGTTAATCGGTCTTGCTGCAAAACAGGCAATTTTGATTGTTGAATTTGCAAAAGATGCAAGAGAAAAAGAAAATAAGACTGTTTATGAAGCTGCAATGGCTGCCGCTGATTTAAGATTCAGGGCGGTTATGATGACAGGTATTGCGTTTATTTTAGGTATGGTGCCTCTGGTATTTGCGGTAGGTTCCGGTGCCGAATCAAGAAAAGCACTTGGTACTGCAGTATTCGGCGGCATGATAATTGCAGTAACGGTTGGTGCTATACTGGTTCCTGCTTTTTATGCTCACATTCAAAACAGAAGAGAAAAAGCAAAACAAGAAAGTGACCTTAGGAAACAAAGACATATTAAGGATATAAGAGAAAATGAACAATAAAATATATACAATATTATTGATATCGGCTCTTTTTGCAGGTATCAGCACTGCAGGGCAGAAGGCTTACGCCGATGATGAGTTTCCGGAGCTTCTTCCGGCATCTGCTGTTGATGTCCGCAGGATGATGAATATTGTACCGGATGTTGATATTAAAAGAGCAGACGAAAAGGATATAGTTGAGGTTTCAAATAAGGGCCTGGATGAAAAAACCCTTAAACAGAAGCTGAAGAAAGAAAAAAAACAGGTTAAAAAAGCCGCAAAAGATGTTAATAAGGCTGCAAAAAAGGCCCAAAAGCCTGAGAATGAGACAAAAAGTGCTAAAAAACCCCAAGAAACCGCAAAAACTGCGGATAAAAAAACTAAAGCTGCCGTTAATAATGATGGT
>CAQTPN010000277.1 GCA_948888345.1 uncultured bacterium
AAATTTCAGGCTTTATGAAATAGGCAAAGTCTTTAATATTAAAGAAAAAGCTACTGAAGATTATTCAGGGGTGGAAGAAAGAAGGAAGATTTCAGGCTGTATTTTCGGAAATATCAATAACGAGATGTGGAATAAAAAAGATGCGCCTGATTTTTATACCCTGAAAGGCGTTATGGAGCATTTATTTGATATTCTTGGTATTGAAAAAAGGAGAGTTTATTCTGTGCTTAAAAATCCTGAAAATTATAAATTTATGCACCCTTATCAAGCGGCAACAGTTGAGCTTTTAGGGAAAAACCCTCTAAATATCGGGTATTTTGGAAAACTTCATCCTGTTTTGGCAGATAAAATGAAATTAAATCAGGATTTATTTGTTTTTGAAATCGATTTGGATGCAATGCTTGATGATGTTCAAAAAGAAAACGTTGTTAAATATAAAAAGCTTCCTCAAACAACGCCTATCATTAGAGATATCGCATTTATTGCGGATAAGAATATTTCAAACAGCGATATTTTAAAGGCTATTAAGAAATTCAGCGATAAAAACACCTTTAAGGGTGCAAAAATCTTTGATATTTATGAGGGGAAAAATATTGAAGAAGGTAAAAGAAGCTTAGCGTATAGAATTACTCTTCATGATGAAAATAAAACCCTGACGGATGAAATTATTGAATCTGAAATTTCAAAGATTAAACAGGGCTTAACAAAATCTTTTGAAGGCTTGAACTTTAGGGAATAAAAGACATTGCGGTGCGGATTATTTATGAATCCCGCAGATTGTGTATATTTATAGACCTGTTATTGCAAACACAGTCAGGTAGCCTAATCTGCTCTGCCTGCTATGCCATTGCGAGCGACTGAAAGGAGTGTGGCAATCCGGTGCTCTGAATTGATTTTAAAGATTATGGATTGCCGCAGTCGCACAAGAAGTGCTCCTTCGCAATGACGCAAACGGACAATGTCGCATAGAATCGGTTTTCGATTAAACATGTTAGTGTTTATTTCTATGGAGAAAAATTATTTATTTTCATGGTTTTAAATAAATAAAAATACCTTTAAAAAGAGATTTAAAAAATGGAAATAGGTGCAATTCAAACTTTCAGGCAATATGCATTATTAAAATCCAATCTTTCGGATGGTTATCAAAATAAATTTATGCAGCTTAAAGCCCGAATTCAAACTGCACTAATGCCCGATTTAAGCAAAGATTGTTTTGTTTCCTTTAATGCAGCAAGAAAAAGTATCTATACAAAAACAGACCCCGCAATGCAAAGTATTGAAACCTTAAAATTAAGGGGAGGCAAGATTCCAAAACGTGTAGAGGAGCTTGCAATTGAATATGCAAAAGATGAAATGCTGAAAAACCTAACGCTGGCTGAAGTTCATAAAATTGCCTATTCTGATTTAAAAAAATGCAAAACCCTTGATGAAGCAAAAGAAATGTTTCCCGAATTTGAAGCTGTCCTGCCTGCAGATAAGCCGGCCGCAAGAAAAGGCAGTGTGCTGTACGGCATACAGCAGGGTGAAGTTATAGTCGATTCTTGCAGCAAAGATACAGATGATGCTTCCTTGAAACTTTTGCAATACATCTGGGCTGATTTATACTCTTTGGCAAATGTTTCAAGATTTGTCCGCTATACCGGCAAATATTATTCAACGCATGAGATGGCACCGGCAATTAAAAGTCTTAAAATACCTCTTTTGGACTATGAATATGCTCAGGCTGCAAAATTTGAAAAAGGACATCATAAAAACGGCTGAAAATAATTTTGCTTTTATTAGAAAGGTATTATAATATCAAATTATGCCATCAATTGTTCTTGTTGATTGTAATAATTTTTTTGTAAGCTGCGAGGAACTTTATGACCCTTCGCTAAAAGGAAAACCGGTATGTGTTTTGGGAAACAATGACGGCTGTATTGTTGCACGCTCAAATCCGGCAAAAGATTTAGGAATTTTGATGGGTATGCCGTATTTTATTGCAAAGAAAAAATTCCCGAATGCAATTTATATATCCGGAAATCTTACAAAATACAGAGATATATCTAAAAAAATCATGGCAAAGCTTTTTGATTTTACCCCTTCTGTTGAAGTATATTCAATAGATGAAGCTTTTTTGGATATAACAGGATGTGAAAAGGTGCATAAAATCCCATATTTTGAAATAGATCGGAAGAGCACACGTC
>CAQTPN010000278.1 GCA_948888345.1 uncultured bacterium
AAGTGTCAAGTTTAGTAGGAGAATAATGTAAAATTATGCAAGAAATGACAGAACAAAAAATAGGCTTTATTGGCCTTGGGAAGATGGCTTCAGCTATTATTAAGGGAATAATTTCATCCGGCTTTATGAAAAAGGAAAATATCCTCGGGTATGATGTCAATAAAGAGGCCGTAAAAATTGCTTCAAAAAATCTGGATATTACTCCTGTTGAAAATCTTGAAGAATTGATGGCAAAAACCTCTATAATTTTAATTGCAACAAAACCTTTTGTAATTAAAAATGTTATTGAAGAAATTAAAGATAAAGTTAGAAACCATCTCATTATTTCAATTCTGGCAGGTGTTTCGTTAAAATTTTATGAACAAAATCTGACTAATACGCGTGTTGTCAGAGTCATGCCAAATACCCCGGCTCTTGTCGAAGAGGGCATGAGTGCCGTTTGCAAGGGTTCTTTCGCGTATGATTACGATGCAGAATTTGTACATAATATGTTTTCAAAACTTGGCCGCGCAATTTATATTGATGAAAAAGATATTGATATAGTAACGGCAATATCAGGTTCAGGCCCTGCTTTTTATTATTACATTATTGAAAAAATTGCTGCAGCCGGTAAAATGCTTGGGCTTGATTATAATACCGCACTTGAACTCTCTGCTCAGACGGCTTTGGGTTCAGCTAAAATGATGTTTAAAACCCCTGATACTCCCGAAGAATTAATACGTGCCGTAACAACCCCGGGAGGCTGTACGGAAGTGGGCAACAATGTTCTTGCTAATTCAAATATTGAGGAAATACTTTTTAAAACAATAAAAAGGACAATGGAAAAGGCTAAAAAGCTCGGCGGTTAGTTATACTTTTTATGTATTATAAAAAAGTAAAAAAGTTCTTGAAAAAATTTTTATGATTGCTATAATACTATTGAGGGTATCGGTTACCACCGCCAATGCCTAACCGATATCTTTATGTTTTAGGGCGCATGCTCTGGCACCTCCACCACCCCGTCAGAGTTTGCATCTATCCCTGAAACGATTAGTGAAAAGACGCTTCACCCCACCACCCGAAGCGTCTTTTTGCTGCTTGGATATTTTGAATTAAAAAAGGCTTGATACTTAAATCAAGCCTTAAATTTATCTCTTAAATTTTGCAGATTGGACTTTTGACCTTATCTTTTAGATCTTGATAATGCAAAATCAACGTTATCAAGTTTTTTTCTTCTGTTTGAATCTAAAAGCATTTCTTCCGCATCTTCCAGAATTTTTGTAATAATATATCCGTTTTCACCATCAGAACGCGGTTTTTTGCCTGTTTCAATACAATTTATAAAATGCTGGCATTCAAGTTTTAAGGGTTCTATCTCAAGATAATCAAAAATTTCTATACTTTTTTGAGCCGGCGTCTTATTATCAAAAACCTGCAATTTATTTTCCATTAAAGTGTCATCTAAAATCGCAGTAGCTTTTTCGCCCCTTACAAGCAAACTGACTCTTTTTTGCGGATGAATCCAGCTGTCTGAAACATGCCCTGTTATTCTGTCTTCAAATTCAATTGTAAGGTGGGTTATATCATAAATGTTATCATCTTCGCTGCAGCATCCTGTGGCATTTAAAACTTTTACAGGATTTTTTCCTAAAACATGGGCAATCATTGAAACATCATGCGGTGCTAAATCCCACATAACGCTTCTATCGTTCTTAAAATAATTTATATTTAATCTATCGCTTTGAGCGTATTTGATTTTTCCTAAAACCCCTTCAGCTATGAGCATTTGCAGTCTGTTTACGGCAGGGTGGTATAACAAAAGATGCCCCACCATTAAAATTAAACCTTTGGCATCAGCCATTTTTTTCAGGGCTGAAACTTCATCGGCTACTGTTGAAACAGGCTTTTCAATATAAACATTCTTTCCTGCCTCAAGAATTCTTTTTGCGATTGAAAAATGTGTGTGGCTTGGAGTTACAACGCAAATTCCTTCTATATCATTATTGTTTAATAAATCTTCAAAATTATTTGTAACATTGACTGAGGGATAATTTTTCTTAATCATCTCTATATTGTCTTTATCAATATCACAAACGGTATTTAAGGCATTAAGATTGTAAAAATTTCTTACAATATTTCTTCCCCAGATGCCGCACCCTATAACTCCAATATTTCTTTTTTCATTTTTCATAATAATTCTGCCTT
>CAQTPN010000279.1 GCA_948888345.1 uncultured bacterium
AAAATCATCTCACCTGCCTAAAATGATGGGTATTCAAGCAGAAGGTGCTGCTGCCATTGTTAAAAAACAGAGAATTATGCATCCTTAAACTATTGCAACAGCCATAAGAATCGGGAACCCTGCAAGCTGGAAGCAGGCTGAAGCTGCAAGGGATGAATCAAACGGTACAATTGATATGGTGAACGATGAAAAAATCGTTGAAGCATACAAATTACTTGCAGAACTTGAAGGAGTATTCTGTGAGCCTGCAAGTGCGGCATCTGTTGCAGGTTTAATAAAATTAAAAGATACAATTAAGCCAAAATCAAGAATAGTATGTATTTTGACAGGAAACGGGCTTAAAGACCCTGATTGCGCTATTAAAAATGCGGTATCGCAGGTTCAAAAAACAAGCGCGGATATTAAAGACATTGTAAAGTTGATGAAGCTTGTTTAATTTTTTTGGGCAATTTTTTTCATTCAGATGTTTTATACCCGTATAAGAACTTTGTGAAGGAAGATTATTCTTGAATAATTCTATAAAATTTTACAGCGTAGATAATAATACAGCATATATTGACGGCTCATCAAAATATGGACCTTATGCCGGAAAACCGAAAAGTGCAAAATACGGCATGAATGCAATGTATGCCTATAAATACGATTATATTCGTGATTTAGGCACAAGTTTAAATTCTATTGAAGCTGATAAATTTGAATCCAAAAATCCTCAAAATATGACGGATGAAGAATTTGACACATATATAGCCGGGATGGAAAAAGAAGTTAAAAAACTTGAGGAGACGGAATTTCCTCCTATTAATTTTGTTTTAAAATATGCACCTAAAATGGGAGCCGTTAAAGCCTTTTTCTCCCGTCTGTTTACAGGCTCTTCCGTTGACAGGCAGGCACTTTTAGGGCACAGCTTTGAAGAAATGGACAGAAATACTCATATAAGTGTTGAAAAAGCCGATGAGCCATTTAAGGATAAAGCTTTTTCGGATATAAACGCTGATTTAACGTCTAAGGCTTTTGATGTGAATAATGACGGTGAGCTTGATGTATCTGAAATGGCCATATCTACTGTTATAGCGGATGTTTTATCAAAGGATGAAGCATTAGACCCTATGGAAATTACCGTATCTGACCTTAAAAAGGCGGACGGCACTTATACAAACGATGGCGAGAATCGTATGATGGCATTTTGTAAGGAAGAAAACCTTGAAACCGCTTCCGGCATTGCAAAAGAGATTCATACAAAAATGAAGCTTAAAAAAGCCGAAGGCAAATTCTACAGGGATATGTTTTCAAATCTGCGTTCAGGCAGAGGCGGAAACCTGGTTTAATTACCGACAGGCGTTTTTAAGGCGCATTTCTTACTTATTCTTTTTACCAAAGCCGTAAATATAAATTGCGGCAGGACCTTCCGCGCAGTTTATAATGTAGTCTAAATCGGTCATTTCATGCTTTTTAACGGGTTCTTTTTGCTTCGGTTTTTCCGGAAGAAAAGTATTTAAAGCATTTTTTAAAACAACGGCACTCATAACGGTACATGCGCCCATAAATGCGCTGAATAAAGCCACTCTGCTTTCTTTTTTGGCAGCAAGGCTTGTTATCATTGTTTCTTTGATTTCTGTTATTTTGCCTGAATTTTTAACTTTTTTGAAAAACCCTGTCAAAGATTTTTTTGCAGATTTTTCTATTTCACTTGTGTGCAGTTCTTTTAAAGCGTTTTTCGGGTCAATTTCAAGAGCATTTTTGCTTTTTTCAAATACATCTTTTACAAGAGGCTTAATATTTTCATTTTTTAATTCTTCTTCAATAAGCTTGATTTCAGCACTTCTTGCCTCTCTTGCCTTATTTTGAATATTCTGCTTTACGGTATCTGTGAAAAAATTTGCGTGCTCTTCGGTTGTTAGGGGAACGGCATAAGTTGCCGCATACCCGAGCGCAGCACCCAGTATACCGGCTTTCGGCACACTAAAATTTCTATTTTCGGTATTAATCGGGTCTGTTCTCATTTTTTATCCTATAACACAATTAAACCACGCTAAATGGTCAAAAAAAATTTAGCATGTTTTTAGTTCTATCAACGGTTTTAACCAGATTCTTGAACTTTTTTACAAATTTTTAATACTATATCATAATAAAAAAAAGTTGTCAA
>CAQTPN010000280.1 GCA_948888345.1 uncultured bacterium
ACTTAAATATAATCCTGAATTTATAAAAAAAATTGAGGCAATAAATTCTTATGCTCTTATGAACCAATATGAAAAAGAGCAGGCTAAAACCCGCTTTTGGCAGGAATATTACGCTTTAACCGAAGAAAAAAGGGCGGGGATATATATGCCCGTTGTTCAAAATAATCCGGAATTTTTGAAAATTTACAATAAGGCAGTTAAAGAATATGATGATTCAAAATATATAAGAATTTACGACCCTAAAACCGATAAATTAACACTTTCAGCCAAAAGTAATTCAAAATTCGGCAATCCGAAAATGCTTCTGCTGCAAGATGGCAGAGTTTTTATGTTTTATAGCTTGCAGCCGGACCTTCAAAATAGCGGTATGTCGCATTTTATAACGGGCGAGATAGAAATTTATGACCCTGCATATGAAACCATAACTGCGCTTGAGAATACAACCGGCATAAAATTTGGCTATCGGGCTAATCTGCTATCTGACGGAAGGGTACTTTTGCAAACCGCGAATAATGAAGGGCTTGTAATATTTAACCCTAAAGACAAAAGTTTTTTTAAATCGAAACATAAAATAAACGGAAAAATGTATAATCTTCAAGACGGGCGGGTATTTTCATCATTCGGCTCAAGTATGGAAAACGTTTATTATATTGCGGTATATGACCCGAAAAATGACTCCATGCAAAAATTTCCTCTCGGGTTTAACCGTTTTTACAAGCTAAACAGCGGCAAAATCTTAATTTTTCATCTTGATGACAGAAGAAATATGCTTGCTTCGATTTTTGACCCGAAAATAGATAAAATAATTCCAAAAGGAAAGCTAAAAACCTTTAGAAGAACAGGGCAGGATGTTTTACTGAAAAATGATAATATTCTGATGTACAATGGGGTTAATTATAAACGCTCTGGCTATTTTGCAGGCACAATAGATGAAAACAGTATAGAGCTTTTTAACCCGAATACCGGCAAATCAACAATATTAAAAACCGGTATCGAAAAAGACCGGAGCCTTTGCCGGTGCAATCAGCCTGTTGTATTGGATGATGGCAGAGTATTTCTGGGTATTAATGATAACGATGATGCTATAATTTATGTACCATAATTTTTAAGGAGATAAAATATGTTAATAGTTATGCGCCATGGGGCAAGTGAAGAACAAATTCAAAATGTTATAGAAACAGTGAAGAAAAAGGGCAGAGACCCGCATGTTTCAAAAGGAGACATGCACACAGTAATCGGTGCTGTCGGGGCAAATTCTATTGACCCGAGGGATTTTGAGCTATTGGATGGGGTTAAAGAAGTGCTAAAAATTTCTTCAAGCTATAAGCTTGTAAGCCGTATTTTTAAGCCGGAAGATACTATAATTGAGGTAAACGGCGAGAAATTCGGCGGCGGAAATGTGGGCCTTATAGCAGGACCTTGCACGGTTGAATCTGAAGAGCAGATGGAAGCCTGCGCCAAAAAATTAAGTTCATATGGTGTAAAAATCATACGCGGCGGTGCTTTTAAACCCCGCACATCGCCATATGCCTTTCAAGGCCTTGGGGAAGAAGGTTTAAAAATTATAAGACGCGTTGCGGATAAATACAATATGGCTGTAACCAGCGAAGTTATGGAAATTAATCAGATTCCTTTATTTATAAAATATGTTGATATTCTGCAGGTCGGGGCAAGAAATATGCAAAATTTCAATCTCCTAAAGGAATTGAGCCATGTTAATAAGCCTGTAATGATTAAAAGGGGGTTGTCTGCAACTATTGAAGAATGGCTTATGGCAGCAGAATATATACTTTCAGGCGGAAACAGGGAAGTAATTCTTTGTGAACGCGGTATAAGGACATTTGAGCGCGCAACCCGCAACACGCTTGATTTGTGTTCAATTCCTGTTGTAAACAAATTGAGTCATCTTCCGATAATAATCGACCCGAGCCACGGAACAGGCCTCAGGGATAAGGTTGCACCAATGTCTATGGCATCAGTGGCTGCAGGATGCGACGGCCTTATGGTAGAAGTGCACGATACGCCTGACTGTGCGCTTTGTGATGGAGCTCAATCTCTTTACCCTGAACAGTTTAAGGAATTAATGGACAAACTCAAAAAAATCGCCCCTGTGGTGGATAAAAAAATGAGT
>CAQTPN010000281.1 GCA_948888345.1 uncultured bacterium
AAATTCAAAATCTCAAGAAAACTTGCCACAGTTATAATGTCATCAATAATTTTGGTTTTTATGTTCCCGACAACCTGGTCTTTCGGACCTCTGGCAGGTTACAAGCTTTTCAACATGACTTTCTTTGAAATAATGGACTTTACAGCTTCCAACATCCTGCTTCCGCTTAATACCATTATACTTTGCGTGGTTGTAGGATGGATTTTAAAACCAAAAATGGAACTTTTAACCACAAATAAAAAATTCTACGATGTATTCAATTTCCTTCTAAAATTCATCGTTCCCCCAATCCTAATCCTTCTGATGCTTTTTGGATTAGGGCTGGTGTAAAAATAAAAGCAATCCAGTAGAAATGTTGAATGCTTTAGATTGCACAGTTGCTAAAAACAAATAACCTGCACACAAACTTAAAATCCCTGCCTTATAAAAAAGCAGGGATTTAGACTTATTTAACACTTTAAAAACTTTAAACTACATCACCATCTCTAAACCAATTAAATCTTTTGTTTCTCTTACCATTAATTTAGAATTTGCAGTTTTTACAATGTAAATTGTATCGTTATCATTCTGTTCCGCTATGCGAATTTGAATGCTGGGGTTAAGAAGAGTAATTTTGCCAAAGTTTTGAATAACAAAGATTTCTTCTTCAATGTACCCGATAAGTGCAATGCTGCCATCATAATTAACAAGGCATAAGCCCCTGTTTTCGCCAAAACTTTCAGATGCAAGAACATCAGCTTCATCTTCATTTGTTTGTATCTGTTGTTCTTCTTCTTCGCTTTTTTGAGCCATAGCAACTGCAGCAGCCTCAACCTCATCAAATGTCTGCATCAATTTAGGTTCGTAAATACCGTTTTCATCAGGTTGTTCAGCAGGCACTATCTGCGTTTCAGCTGGTACTTCAATTTGTCCCGCTTCATATGAATTATCGTTTTCCTTAGATATTGCAAGAGTTTCAGCCTGCTTCAAGCTGTCTAAACCTTCATAAGCAACGCGCGCAGCCTCTTTTTGAACATCCTCTTTTGCAGATTTTCTTGCCTTTGGTGCAAATAAAAGTATTAGAGCAATTAATGCAAGTAAAATGGTAATTAATACCGGCGCATTATCTCTGATACCTCTTAATACTGCCTTTATATTATGTTTAATCTCGTCATTTCTTGTTAATTCAGGAATAACTTCCTGTTCGCCGGTTGCAAGCTCCGTTAATCCCTGTTCTTTAGCATCTTCTTCAAGTAAAGCCTCATCGCTGTCATGCATATCAGTATCTATTACTTCTTCTAAATCAACAACAGAAGGCTCTTGAGGTTTAACAGCCTCCGGCGCGGGGCGGGTTTGAGCTTTCGGCTTTGTTACGATTTCTATCTCATTATTGCTATTTGATGCAATTTTAACAGGCTCCTGCTTTTTTACAGGCCCAACAGGCGGATTTCCGGCAATTTTAACCGGTTCTGTCACAGTTTTCGCCGCTTCCGTCTTAACAGGTTTAGCAGGTTCTGCCTTTACGGGCTCCGTTTTAACGGCAGGTTTTGCGGGTTTGGTCTGTACATTTGAATATGTTGTAGGTTTACCGTCAAATGCACTGTCAAGTTGTGCAAGTTTTTTAGCATCAATCTGCGGTGCCTGTTTTCCTGCAGTTTTCACATTTGCATTTAAATTTACAGGTTTGCTTGTTGAAATATTAATTTTAGTATACCCGTTGTTTAAATCCTGTCCTGCATAAGGGAAAAGCTTCACATCAACTTTATTTATATCCCCCGTTGTTCCGACAGATGTTATTGAATGGTAAGTTTCGGGCAATAAAATATAATAATTTGTATCAGATTTCTTAATAACCTTAATCGGCTCATTATAAGGTTTTTGGGTAAACAAATCCACCTTATAGCTGCCATCATTGGCTTTTACTACATCCACTTTTAAAAGATTATTTTTATAATCAGAATCAAGTGCCATGGTATCAGCGTTAAACACCCCCCATAGACCTAAAAATAGGGTTAAAATCATCCCTGGAATATATTTTTTCATTATTTCTATCCCTTCAATTACGGATTTTTTCTGTTTTTAATCGTATTTTCTTTTATAATATAATAAATTATAAAGTAATTATACTATGAATACAAA
>CAQTPN010000282.1 GCA_948888345.1 uncultured bacterium
GATATTCATAGCTTCACAAAGGCCTTTAACTATAAAAAGCCCCAGACCCGTGCCTCTTGTAGTTCTTGTTAATTCACTGTCAAGACGTACAAATTTGTCAAACAACTGTTCAATTTTATCTTCAGGAATTATTTCCGATTTATTCAATATTGAAAGACAAGGCCTGCCTTCAATATTTGCCGCAGAGACAATAATGGGCGCATTATCTTTATTGTATTTAATAGCATTATCAAATAAGTTTACAAGAACCTGAATAAGTCTGTCGTTATCGGCATAAACAGGCAATAAATCACTTGCCGCATTCATTGTTATTTTTGTATCATTATAATTTGCATACGTAACAGACAATTCCAAAAGTTTCGCCAAATCAAGCATTTGAGGATTTAATTGAAGCTTAAAACTTTCAATTTCAGGAATAACAAGTAAATCATCTACCATGCCGGATAACCTTTGAGCCTGCTGTTTAATAACTCTTAAACTTTTTAATCTTGTTTCTTCATCTATTTTTATATCAGACCTTAAAAGACGGCTTGAATAACCGATTATACTTGTTAAAGGAGTTCTGAATTCATGGCTTATAGCCGAAACAAGGCTCGACCTGAATTCGTTCAAACGTTTCAATTCAAGGTTTTTTTCAGAAAGCTCCGCATAAGAGCTTGCAACTTTTTTTGTCATGTAGTTGAATTCTTTTTCAAGAAAAACAACTTCATGCGGAGTAAAAACACTTTTTAACAGGCGAATTTTTCTGTTATAGCTTCCTTTTGAAATTGCAATGATACCTTTAAACAATTGTCTTATATTTAAATAAAGGTAATATGTATAAATTCCTGCAACAGCAAATATAAATAATGCCGCAAATACAAGAGACAGAATTATTCTAAGTCTTGGAACATCAATCGTTTTTCTTGTGACATTCGGGGTTGTTTTCACAACAATTGTCCAGTTGGGATTTTTCATCTGATAATAAGCAAGGGGCTGGTTTTTCACCTTCGAAAATAAAACCGGAGTTTGATATTCTCTTTCCTTTGGAAGATTTCCTGCTATATCATCGTATCCTTTATTATCATGGTCGTTTGTTGCAATAATATTGCCCGCATCATCCAGAATATAAACATCATGTTTAATATCAGTAAAGTTTCTATCCAGGGCATCCTGCAAAAACACCATCTTTAAATCTGCACTTATGACATCATCTTCATCAACATTTGCATACAATTTTACAACTGATTTTTTTGGATTAAAAACAGGCTCTCTTTTTGTAACACTATGAATATCCGTAAATTGAAAATTGTTAAATTTACCGTATTTTTGCTGGATTTCATCAAGGAAATCGTTTTTATCTTCTTCATAATAAAAAAAGCTTATGGCGGATGCTATCTGTTTCAGTTCTTCATCAGCGTATTTTAAATAATTCTGTACACTATCGCCCACAAAACCGGTAATCGTTGTTGCGGAATATTTTAGCTCCTTTCTCACAGATTGCTGTGAAATATTCGATATTATTAAACCAATTGTAATAAACGGGATTAATACCGCTAACAATAAAACAATAACTATCTGTTCCGCTATCTTTAACCTTTTCATTTTGACAGAATTTTACTCCTCTAAAACTCCAAACGGAGTTAATTTATACCCGACATTTGTCACCGTGTGCAGATATTTCGGTTTTCTTGTATCAGCTTCAATTTTTTGTCTTAGGCCGCCCATATGAACCCGCACCATTCTAACATCTTCACTGCTGTCATACCCCCACACTTCATCAAGAAGAGTGGCAAGAGTTACTGCCTTATTTAAATGCTGCAAAAGACAGTACAGTATCTCAAACTCTGTCGGGGTTAATTTTACTTTTTTATCAAGAATTAAAGCCTCAAGAGAATCAGGAAGAATTTCAATATCTCCTGCTCTTAAAACTTCAGTATCATTTTGAACATCGTTTTCATCACTGCGTCTCAAAAGTGCTCTTATTCTAAGTAAAACTTCCTGAATATCAAAAGGCTTTACAAGATAATCATCCGCGCCGACATCAAAACCTTCCGTTTTATCAGCTATTTCTCCTTTTGCAGTCAGCATTAAGACAG
>CAQTPN010000283.1 GCA_948888345.1 uncultured bacterium
AAATCTTTATGATGAAATCAAAAATACAAACATGGAATTAAAAAAGCTTGAGCGTATAAAATCGGAATTCATATCAATCGTATCACATGAATTAAGAACGCCTTTAACACCGATGAATCTTTCGCTTGATTTTCTATCTTCTGTGCCATTGGATGAAAATGCAAGAAAATCTGTCAATATGGCAAAAAGAAATGTCACAAGGCTGACTGGCATGATTGAAGATTTGCTTGACCTCTCGAGGATTGAAACCGGCAAGTTCAGTTTTGATTATAAAAAATACAATATAAAAACCTCTCTTGATTTAACCCAAAAAACCTTTGAAGGACAGGCAAAAAATAAAGATATTAATTTCTGTATTATTCAGGAAGAAAATCTCCCCGATATTTATGCTGACCCCAAAAGAATTGACCAAATTTTAACCAACATTACAAATAATGCCATGAAATTTACCCCGAAAGGCGGCAGTATATCAATCTCGGTAAAAACTGCAGCTTCAGATAACATCCAAAAACAAAATTTTATTGATCCTGTTGAAATACCGTCAGGGCAATATATCCATATATCAATAAAGGATACGGGCCTTGGAATAAAAGATGAAAATATAAATAAAATTTTTAATAAATTTTCTCAAATTGAAAATTCACTAACAAGAAACGCAGGCGGTATAGGCCTCGGTCTTACCATTACAAAAAACTTTATAGATGCACATCTCGGCTCAATCTGGGTTACAAGCAAAGAAAACGAAGGCTCTGATTTCAATGTGATAATCCCCGTATATTCAGAATATAAAGCCTTCCTTATAGATTTAAATGAAGCAAAAAAAACAACGGATTTAACCGCCCTTTTAACAATTAAATCAAACAATGAACTTAAAGATTTTATAGAAACATTAAAAGAAGAAAACATTATAAAACCTTTAAAAAGTTCTAAGGAAATTTTTTATAAAAACAATGATAATTTTATTTATAAAATATATTTTAAAAACCTTCAAAAAAGTGCGTTGGATTTTATCCTTACTCAAATTAACAAAAAAATTGATAATTTCAAAAATGGCCCCGGGGGCCAAAGCTGTGATATAGTATTAGAGAAGGATATCTTTAAAAAAGAGGATGAAATCCACCCGCTTTAAAGATTTATATTGCTAAAAGACCGGAGATAATATGACAAGAATTTTAATAGTGGATGATGAACAGGATATTGTAGAAAGCTTATCTTTTATGCTGCAGGCCAAAGGCTATGAAACAATTTGCGCCTATGACGGCGAAGAAGGGCTAAAACTTGCAAAAGAAATTAATCCTGATTTAATTCTGCTGGATGTTATGATGCCAAAAATTAACGGATACAAAATCTGCCGCCTTTTAAAATATGATGCAAAATATAAAAATATCCCTATAATCATGCTCACTGCAAGAAGTCAGGAAAATGATAAACTAATCGGCGAAGAAACAGGTGCAAATGAATATATAACTAAACCGTTTGAATTCAATAATGTACTTGAAGTTATTCAAAAATACACAGATTAAACCGGGGTCTGAAATTAAGGAAAATTATGGATTTAGTTACAAATAAAACCATAGATAAATTAAAATATGAACTTGTGCGCAATAACATCATAACCTTTGAAGATATTGAAAAAGCACAAGAGATGGCAAATGTACAAAATATAAACCTCGGGCAGGTTTTAATAAATACGGGGATGATATCTGAGAAAGATTTATTAAAATTTCTGGAAGAAAAACTTCATATCCCCTCTGTTGACCTTGAAGATTATGAAATTGATAAAAAATGTTTAAATTTTATAAGCTACAATGAAGCTGTAACATACAAACTCCTGCCGCTTTTTGAAATTGAAGATATTTTAACGATTGCAATGGCAGACCCTTTAGATTTATTTGCAATTGATAAAATTATTGAACGTACAAATAAAACCATAGAACCTGTTTTAGGCACAGAAAAAAGTATTTTAAAAAAGATTAATGAATATTATGAACTTCAAGGCAAAGTTCAAGATATTGAAACAAAAACAGACCCTGATTTTAAATGGCAGGATGAGCTGCATAATGATGAACCGGATG
>CAQTPN010000284.1 GCA_948888345.1 uncultured bacterium
GACCACCGAGATCTACACTCTTTCCCTACACGACGCTCTTCCGATCTGGAAACAGACCTTTTTGGCGAACAAGCTGTTCTTTGCGGCGGCGTTACCGCTTTAATGCAGGCCGGTTTTGAAACCCTTGTTGAAGCAGGATATGCTCCTGAAAATGCTTATTTTGAATGCATCCATGAAATGAAATTAATTGTTGACCTTATTTATCAGGGCGGTTTTTCAAAAATGCGTTATTCAATTTCTGATACTGCTGAATTCGGCGATTATGAAATCGGCAAACGTATGATTACTGAAGAAACCAAAAAAGAGATGAAAAAAGTTTTATCAGAAATTCAAGACGGTACTTTTGCATCTAAATGGATTGCAGAAAATAAAAACGGCCGTGCTCATTTCACTGCTACACGCAGAATTAAAGCGGAACATGAGCTTGAAAAAGTGGGCAGAGAATTAAGAAAAATGTATTCTTGGAATGAAGAAAAGTAAGATACAAAATTGATTTTTTAAATGGGTGCATCTTTGAAAATGATGCGCCCATTTGATTTAAAAAAGTTTTAAGGAGGTTTGTTATGATTTTTGATAACTTAGAAAATGCGCAGTTGTATTATCCTTTATCCGATAGAATTAAAGAGGCTTTTTATTTTATAAAATCTACGGATTGGAAAAAACTTCCCGCCGGAAAATATATTCATAATGAAAATATCTATGGAAATTTGCAGGAATATGAAACAAAAAATCCGGAAGATGCTGAATTTGAAGTACATAGAGATTATTATGACATCCAGTATGTAATTTCAGGAGAAGAGGTTATGGGTTTTGGCAGCCTGGATGAATTCAAGGTAACAAAAGAATATGATAAAGAAAAAGATGTAGCCTTTGGAGAATGCCCCTCATCAAGCGTTCTTGTTAAGGAAGGTAATTTTACATTCTTTGCACCAAAAGATGCGCATAAACCTTGTTTAAACGTGTCTGGTGAAACAAAAAAGGTGAAGAAAGTTATTGTAAAAATTAAAATCTAATTTCTTAATATTTTGTAATAAATTTTTATCTTTTAGCAAAATGTGGGGTTTTTGGTTTTTCTACTATTGTTGTTAGAAAAAGAGGTAACGTTTAAATGATATCCAAGGTTAATAATTCCCCGTCTTTTGGTATGGCTTTACGTCAGGAAAAGATGTCAGAGCTTCTTTCTCCGCTTAAAACCGGTGTACTTAAAACTTATAGCAGCAGTGCTTCTATGATTAATGAATATTCAAATAAGAACAATGTTGATATTTTTGTAAAGGGCATAACAAGCCAGATAGAAGCCGCTGCAGATGATGCTGCCGAGGGTGCAGCTCCTGTTATTCAAGAGGTTACGGATAAATTTTCTATAAAGCTTCAGGGTAAATCATTTAATGCTCCTGAGGGCGAAGGAACCATTGAAGGGGTTGCTAAAACATTGGAATATAATGCAAAAGACCTTCCGACCGCTTCGCGCAAAATGAAAAAATTCTTTAACGGCTTAAAGGATGAAGTAAACAAAGTTCAAATTTTAACTGAAATCAAAAAGAATTTTGGGATATAAAAGTAATATTATAATATAAAAATGCCGCAATATCCAGTATTTGCGGCATTTTTATATAAAAAATTGCATTAAATTTGTCGATAGGGGGAGTCGAACCCCCAAGGATTTCTCCACATGAACCTGAATCATGCGCGTCTACCAATTTCGCCATATCGACATACAGCTTTTTTATTTAATTTTCAAATTAAGGCGAAATTGCTCAATATTGTTGTCATCGCAAGCTTTGGCAAGTCGCCATATCGACATACAGCTTTTTTATTTAATTTTTGTGTTTATTATACCACATTTTTATTTAAGTTTTTAAATTTTTTATATACACAATTGAAATTATTCTGTTGAGTAATGAAATTTGCCTGTCCGAAACATACATTATAAATGCCTTAAGTAATATTTGGATAGGATTTTTATGTATAAAAATAAATTCATAAAACAAATTTTTGTTTTGATTCTTGTTTTAGTATCATTTTTTAATATAAATTTTGAGGTTTTTGCATTGCCTAAGGCTGTAAAA
>CAQTPN010000285.1 GCA_948888345.1 uncultured bacterium
CTAAAAGTTTATTAACCTTGTCATTTATAACGCACTTACCGATTTTTTCACAGGCACCGCAAGCTCTGCAGGGAGCTACAGGGTCAAGCCCAATATAGTAAATCTCGCTTTCAATCCCGTCAAGCGAAAGAGTTTTTGCTATTTCATCAAGTGCTGTATATGTACAGCCGTTTTTATGCGGCGAGCCGTTTATTAATAAAACTTTCATAATAATTTTCTCCTTAATCCTATTTTATAATTTAGAACCTGCTCTATGTCAAGAGAAAAATCTTTTTTTAATGTAAAATATAACTTATGAAGCCAAAATTATTTGACATGTTTTTAACATTTTTAAAAATAGGGGCACTTTTGCTTGGCGGCGGGTATGTTATAGTGCCTTTATTAAGCAGTGAGCTTGTTGAAAAACACAGGTGGATAAGCAGTGAAGATGTTGTTGATTTTTATGCGATGGGCCAGTGTGTTCCGGGGATTATAGCTGTTAATACAACCCTTTTTATAGGATACAAGCTGAGGGGAAAAACAGGTGCTCTCACTGCATTTTTCGGGCTTATTCTGCCGCCTTTTTTAACGATTATTCTTCTTGCTTCAATTTTAATTAAAATGGCACAAAATGTTATTATGAATGATATTTTCTGGGGAGTAAATGTATCAATTATTATTTTAATGTTTTTAACGGTAAAAGAGGTTTGGAAAACAAGTATTGTTGATAGATTCACGTTTTTTATATTTGTTTTAACTCTTGTGCTATCAGGCATCGGGATTTCTCCTTCAATTTCCATTGTAATTTCCGCAATTTTAGGGGTAATTTATAAATTAATTGAAAAGAAAATAAAGGAATTGCAAGCATGACGGGTTATTTTCTTTTATTTGCAGAATTTTTTAAAATAGGGATATTTTCTTTCGGGGGCGGATATGCCACTCTTCCCTTTTTGTATCATATAAGTGATTCTTATCACTGGTTCAGCTATGAAGAACTGACAAGAATGCTTGCAGTTTCAAGCATTACTCCGGGGCCTGTAGGATTAAATGTTGCAACGTTTGCAGGGTTTAAAGCCTTTGGAATTTTAGGCTCAATTGATGCAACACTGGCTATAATGATACCTTCTTTTGTAATAGTTATTTTAATTTCAAAAATTTTAAAGAAATTTAAGGATAATTTTTATACAAAGGCTGTTCTTTATGCTTTAAGGCCGGCTGCTGCAGGTATGATAGCTGCTGTTGGAGTCAGGCTTTTTAAAACCGGTGTTATGCCTCAGGGGTTTAATTTTTCGGGTTTAGATGTTAAGGCATTTATTCTTTTTATTTTACTTGTTTTAATTAGCTTAAAATTAAAAAAAGACCCTTTAACATATCTTCTTATCGGCGGAGTTTTTGGAATATTGCTGCATTTTAGGAATATTGTTAATTTATTTTCGTAAGTGCTTTTTTTATATCCTTTTTTATGATATTTTCAAAATTGCAAACGGAGTTTTTATGAAAAAGAGATTAGTCCAATGCAAAATACAAAACTTGCAATAGTCATCCCTTGTTTTAATGAGGCTGAAACATTACCTACAAGTCTTTTAAAATTGTGGGATATTTTTAACAGAATGATTGAAAATAATGAAATAAGTTCTGAAAGTTTTGTGTTTCTTGTGGATGACGGGAGTTTTGACAGAACATGGGAGATTATTAAAAAAGCCCATGAAGAATCCAGGTTTAAAGTAAAAGGCCTGCGCTTTTCAAGGAATTTTGGAAATCAGGCAGCAATAATTGCAGGATTGGAAAACGCTTATAAACTCGGGGCGGATACTGCTATTACTATAGATGCAGATTTACAGCAGGATGAAAATAAAATTTCAGAATTTGTTCAGGCTTATAAGGATGGGTATGACATAGTTTGTGGCATTAGAAAGAACAGAACAGACGGATTTTTTAAGAAATTTTGTGCAAATTCTTTTTATAAAGTAATAAATTTTCTCGGGGTTAATATTAAGCCGAATCATTCGGAATTCAGGCTTGTAAGCCGCCGCACGCTTGAAATATTATCAAATTATAAAGAAACGAACCTTTTTATAAGAG
>CAQTPN010000286.1 GCA_948888345.1 uncultured bacterium
ACTGCAATTTTTTAGCAATAATAACGCCTGAATTTGATTTATTTAAATTTATGAAGAATTTTTCCGTATTATCCTTAATTGTCTTAATTTCATTTAAGAATTCTTCATTTCTAAAATCATGTATGTTGGTAAGAAGTTCTTCGAGCCTTTTAATCAGGCAGAATTTGGCAGAAACACGGAAAGCATCAGGAATATCCATGCCTAATTTTGCAAGGTGTTCAACCGGAGTTTTTAATTCTTCATAAAGTTCTTCATAAGTGTTTGCAACATGTGTCAGTCTTGATTTCAAAACACTGTCCAAGATAGTTTTTCTTTTATCTAATAAAACATCTTTTAAACTGTAAAAATTGGCTGAATAATGCTTTTCAAAGCCTTTTAAGGTTTCCAGAAGAACGTTTGATTTAAAGGCTTTTGTCAGTGTTTCTCTGCCTTTTGATAAATCTTCTTTCGGGTCGCATTCTTTTACGCTGCAATAAAATTCACTGTTTGGAGTTTTTAACATTGCAAAACCCATATCCCATTTTTCAAGGGTGATTTTTGACGAGATTTCAATTCTGCCCATAACAAGCTCTGCATGGCCATTTGTAATGGTTTCATAATGTGTTTTTTTAACTTTATAGCAGTATATTTCATTTAAATCCGCTAAATCTGTGTACAAGGAAGAAATAGCCCAGTGGCAGGCAATATGTTCAACATTTACAACGGATGGTTTTACAAATTTTTCATAAATATTTTTTCCGTTGTCATATTCCTTAATATTACTTTTTGCTTTAGCTAAAATATTTGTAAATTTTTCTTCATAGTTTGTTTTAGAAAAACTTCCGGCTAATTGAATTGCGCGTGCTGCGTATTTCATAATCTGCACGGTTTCAATGCCTGAAATTTCAGCGAAAAACCACCCGCAGCTTGTATACATAAGCATGCAAAATCTTTGGATTTCCATTAATTTAAGCGCGTTACATTTATCTTTTGCTTTAAGATTTGGTATGCAGTTTTCTTTTAAAAATTTATTAATGCTTTCATCACTTCTGTCTAAAATTACATCAATATATTTATTTCTTGCATCCCAGAAATCAGGATAATATTCTACACCTTCTGCAGAACATAATTTTATAAGTTCATCTCTGAGATAATCCAGAGCATCCCTTAAAGGCTTTCTCCATTTTTGATTCCAGCCTGCCTGTGCTCCTGTGCTGCAGCCACAGTCATCTTTCCATCTTTCAACACCATGAGAGCAGCTCCAGCTTGATACGGGTTTTATATCAACCTCATATTCCGGCGGGAATTTTTCAAGAAATTCACCGTAGTTTGTAATCTTAAAACCTAAATCTTTTGCTTTTACTCCTAAAACATAGGATAAAGCCATATCGCCGAATTTTGTGTGGTGTCCGTAGCTTTCGCCGTCAGTTGCAATATTTACAAGCTGTGAACGCTGTCTGGTTTCTGAGTATCCGTCTAAAAGCCTCCTTGCGAATTTTTCGCCGTCCGTCAGAAGAAAATCAAACGCGACAGATTTTGAAATTGCCCCGTCGTAGAAAAATAAATCAATAAATTTTTTATTATCAGTACCCTCAACGTAATATCTGTACGCTTGAGACGGGTCAATACTGCCCCAGCTTACATCATGCCATTCTTCATTTTTATCGGGGTTCATTTTTCTGACACATTGAGCCTGATAAGGAGAAAGAATCGTGTATCTTATGCCTAAATCAATTAAAACTTCAAGGGTTTCAGCATCTACGGCAGTTTCGGCAAGCCAGATACCTTCAGGCATTCTGTTAAAACGTTTTTGAAAATCTCTTATGCCCCAGATAGCTTGAGTATACTTATCATTTGTGTTTGCAAGAGGCATAATTATATGATTATATACCTGTGCAATAGCACATCCGTGGCCGTTATAAAGTTCTATTGAATTTTTATCGGCGGCAAGAATTCTTCTGTAAGAGCAAGGCGCATATTTTTCCATCCAGGAAAGCAATGTCGGGCCTATATTAAAACTCATTTTTTGATAATTATTTACAATATCAAGAATTTTATTTTTATCATCCA
>CAQTPN010000287.1 GCA_948888345.1 uncultured bacterium
TTTTTAACAAAAACCCCTGAAAAAATAACCCCCCTTAAATAAATAAGGAGGGCTAAAATTTGTTTTTAAATTTATTTATTTTGCTTCTTTAGCGTTGTTTGCAGCAAATGTCATAAATTCTTTAACAAGTTCCTTTTCAGCATCCGGAGTGAATAATTTTTCATTTTCAACATGAATTTTATTTTTTGTTTTCGGGTTTAAAAGGAACACGGTAGGGAAGCCTTGAACTTCGTATTCTGCCATTAAATCTCGGTTTTCAGGTAATTCGGCATTTACGTAAGCTACAGCAAAAGCATTTTTAATCTCTTTATTTTTTGTAACTTTGCCGAAAGTTGGTGCAAATCTCTGGCAGAAGCCGCACCAATCAGTGTAAAACCATATAATAACAGGCTTTTCTGTTTTTAAAGCTTTTTCCATTGACTGGCCCTTATCGTATTGTTTTGAAATAACAACAGGGGCTTTCCAGAGGTCTTTTGCAACCATTTTATTAATTATAATTCCATCCAGTATTAAAGCTATGCTTGAAAGCACGATTGCAGCAGCTGCAAGAATTGTAAGCAGCATTTTTTTTGTACATTTTTCTTTGTTTTCTTCTGACATTTAATTTTCTCCTCTATGAATGATTATTTAATTCTATATTATTTTAATAAAATGTGCAAAAATGCTTTATTTATTAAGACAACAGTGTTTATATTTTTTTCCGCTGCCGCATGGACAGGGGGCGTTTCTTCCTATATCATCGTCCTGTTTTGTGATATTTTCCATTCCTATTAATTTTTCAAAAATTTTTGAATTATAAAGAACAATAGTAGGAGAAAACTTGTTATGAATTGTCCAATCAGCTTTAAAACAGCTTATAATCTCTCTTATATCCCTAAAATCTTTATCGAAAACACTATTTATTAAGGGTATGAAATTTTTATATTCTTTTTCTTTTTTTATAATTAAATTCGGCGAAACCTTATCTGATGTTATAAAATATTTAATACATTCTTCTGCATTTTCAATATTTTCAAGAGAATTTTGTTTTAAAATTTCATTAAATGTTCCAAGAAAAGGAATGATGTAAAGGCCTGAAGCTTCATCCATAAAAAATCCTATATTATAAGGCTTGTCAGAGGCACTGAATCCGCCTGTTGCATTTTTTATGAAATCTTCTTCCTTTTCATCATTTAATTCAAAAAATTTATAATCGATTTCAGAGAAATATTTTTCTTTAGAAATATTATTGTTTGAACCTGTTTCAATTAAAGTGTTAAAATCTTCTAAAAATTCATCCGCAAGTGTGTTTGAGGTTATAATTTCATTGCAGCCAAAAGTGTTTTTAAATGTTTCATTGAAAAGTGCGGTTGATTTTTGAAGCTCTTTTAATTTTGCATCATTGTACATTGTTTGTGATTCAGGATATTTAATAAGGCATTTAACTGTTTCAACATTTGCATTATATTCTCTGAATTGACCGAAACAGTCAAAAATTTCTAACAGATAAAAAGCATTATCCAATTCAATCATTCTCGCTTTGATAAAGTCGTAAAGCCCTATCTGGCGAAGGTTTGTCATTTTTACAAGCGGTATAAGTTCAAAATCGGCTTCATTTGCAAGACAGGTTGCCAGATATGCGTTTTTTAAAATTTTATTTACTCTAAATACGGATTTAAAACTGTTTTTAAAGGAACTGATTATTCTTTTATCGCAGCCGGGATTTTTTTGGCTGAAATAATCCAAAACCCTGATATTGCCTTGTGTTTTTTCATCCAGAATATACCCTATAAGACAATCGTTAAGGTCATTTTGCCTTTCAATATTAAAATTATTAATTTCAAGATATTTTTCAAAATCCTTGTTTAAATCAGTGTCATTTATTACAAAATCAATTAATGTATCCATTGTTTTGCTTATTAAATTTAGAGTTTCAACAACTGCCATTAAATTCTCCTTAAATATATAAGATATTCTGTATTGCCCTGTTTTGCCCCTTGAATCGGAGAAGTTGCAATTCCTAATGTTTCAAGGGAGAGGGATGAAGCAAATTCCTTTATA
>CAQTPN010000288.1 GCA_948888345.1 uncultured bacterium
TCCATATCAAATATCAATATTTTATATAAAAAATTGTTTATATAGATATAAGAGATATTAAAAGAGTAGTAAAAAGAGGATTTACACCGGAAATGATAGCTTCAAATTCAGATTTAATCGTTAACAAAATGAACAACTTTTTTATCACCGAAACTATTGCAAAAGAGTACAAAAACGCAACAAATGCTATTAAAGAAGCTTCAATGCCTCCAAAAAAGAAAGTTTATCGAAGCTTAAACAAAATGTTAAAAGAATGTTACTTTGTTGGCTCTTTAAAATACGGAAACAATTTTATAGCATAATCAAAATGCTAAAAAAGCCCGAAAAATCGGGCTTTTTTTAATGCTAAATATAAAAAATCTACTACTTTAACAGGATTTGCTAAAAAAGCTTGTAATAATTGAATTTTAGATATAGAATAAGGAAGTATCGGCTCTCAAATTCATTTTATTTTTTAGAGAGGAAATTTGCGTTTTGCTGATTTTAACTTAGCACAATGAAGCTAAAGCCAAGAAGGATAATTTTTTATGTACACCAACAAATGCACTAAATGCGGTAAAGAATTTGAAACAAAAAACCCAAAAAGGGTTATATGCCCTTCATGTTTATATCCGGACAAAACTCCGATTTTAACCGACCCGAATGCACCGCGTCAGGAAGAGCAGCCGCAGCAATACAGAAGCTATTCTGCAGGTTCAGATAATAATTATTATAAAAAGCCGTATAACCGTGATAATAACAACCGGAGGCCTAATGGTTTCCAAAGGAAAGGCCCGCAAAAATTCGGCCAAAGACCTGCAGGCGGTGCCCGTCCAAACGGTCCGAAGCGTCCTATGCAAAAGTCTAAGCCGCTTCTTGTTAATAAGGAACAACTGGCGCAAATTGAAGAAATGTATAAAAAAATGCTTCCGCTTCCAAACCCCGATGCACACGAAGTTATCGGCGAAGCTATCGGATTAGAAGCTAAAAAGGTATTTTTCGGAATAAATTTAATAAGACAAAAAATGATGCTGCCAAAGGTCAGCTTCCCGAAAAGAAAATTAGCACTTACTCCTGACCAGTTAATGGCTATTAAGAATCTTTATGAACCCTTGCTTCCGCTTCCTCCTATAGGATGCCATAAAATCCTTGCTATGCAGCTAAAAATGGATGAGTGGCGTGTACATGTCGGGATTGGTTTAGTCCGTAAACAATTAGGATTAGAACGCTGGAATGAAGGCAGAGAAGATGCTCCGCCGCCAAAAGAAGGCTATAGAAAAAGTAAAAAAGAAGAAGCAAAAGAAGAATAGTTTTATTTTCAGTATTTAAAACATTGCTCTAATATGCTATTATTATTTTATGGCTATAGTTAAAAATCTGGCTTTTGTACCATCCGAAAGACTAAAAAAATTGGCTGCAAACAGCGATTTTTAATATAATAATTCAAATTTTATACAATCGCCGTTTGATATTATCAATTATATTTTGCCTTTGAAATTAAAATTTTCAAAGGAGTCTTATGCTGTTATTGATAATGATAAGATATACGGTATCTTAACACTTGAAGTTGATGATTTTAACAGAAAGAAATTAAAAATATCCCGATTCTTTTTAGAAGAAAACTCAATTGAATATGGGGAATTATTGATAAATTATGTTGTAAATAAATTTCTGGCAAAAGGGGCAAAGTCTTTTTATGTGGTTGTTGATGAAAAAGACAGTAAAATGTTAAAACTTCTTGATGAAGTTTGTAAATTCAGAATTATTGCTGATGAATTTTTGTTTAAATTAAAAAAATCTGATTTTTTGTATGATAAAGAACAATCTTATGAATTTATAAGATTTTCGAAGAATTCTGAAAGTGCTAAAATTGCAGAACTTTATAACGGACTTATAAATTCTCATCAGCTGCCTTCTTTTGAAAGTGATGAAAAATACTTTAATGATAATATTTTTGTCGGCATAAAAAATAACGTTTCTTTTAAATATGTATTAGAGTGCGGAAATTCAAAGAAAATTTTTGGTTATTTTGTT
>CAQTPN010000289.1 GCA_948888345.1 uncultured bacterium
ATTAAGTTTTGAGCGAACAAAGAGTTTCAGAATTATTTTTAAATAATATTTATGTATTACCTTTATGGGTAAAGCAGGTAATTTATCTTAAGACGAAAGAAAAATTAACGGAAGAGCTGGCAGAATTTTTGGATTTGTTGAATCCCGAAAATCTTATGCAGCATTATATTCCGGAGCTTACATTCAAAGGCAAGAGAGAGCTTGAAAAAAGAGAGCTAGGGCTTCCTGAAAATTTCTATATTTTCCTTTCAAACTGTGCCCATGAAAATGATTTATTTGAAATAACTCTTTCAAACTACTGGACAATGGCTGAAACATCAAAGGTTCTGGTTCGAAGTGTTGAATTAGAGCTTGTTAATCTGCCTGAATCAGAAAAATCTTATGCGGTTTCACAATTTTTAGCAGGAAAGATAAGAACCGGCGAGGTTTTGAAAAAGCTTGGAAAAATTGATATAACCCAGTTAGAAAAAGCAATCAGAGAACAAAAAGACAGGCAAAAACGCGGCGAATCTATTAAAATTGCGGATTGCATGATTTCTTTAGGGTATATTACGGAAAAAGACGTTAAAGTTCTTCTTGCATTTAAAGAAGAGTCAAGAAAAAGATTTATTATGGGTATGGGCTTATCTTTTATTAAAGCTGATAACCCCTCTGACCAGCAAAAAATCTATGCTAATATGCAAAGACAGATGAAAAAGCTTGATCAGGAAAATAAAATTCTGAAAAACAGATTAAGAAAAATCCTTAACATTCAAGAGTAATCTTTTAAGGGTTTTTGAAGATGAAGTTTCCTATTTATTTCCCCGCCGTTGATTTAATGCGCGGGGATTTTATAGACCAAAGGTTTTACGCTATAGCTTCCTTATTTAAAAAAGAAGGTAATGAAATAACTGAAAGAACCTTCTTTGGAGAGTATAATGATTATCCTTTCTTTTTAAGAAGCCTTTTAAAACCTATTCAAGCTAGCATTATGGCTGATTTTGGCGCAAAAGAATATTTCAATTTTACTGATAGCGAAATTGCAATAATGCAGGCTTCCCATGCAGGGGAAGAAATTCACACCCGCACTGTTAAATCTGTCTTAAAAAAGGCAGGGCTTAACGAAAGCTATTTAAAATGCCCTGCAATCAACCCCTTAAATCCAGATGTCATAAAAAGCGGAATGCAGCCTGAAAAAATTCATAATAATTGTTCCGGAAAACATGCCATGATGCTTGCTGTCTCAAAACAGCTTGATTTTCCCTTGAATTCTTATATTGATATTAATCATCCTCTTCAAAAACTTATCTTGAATAAAATATGTGAACTATCGGAATTTAAAAATCCGCCGCAGACATCTGACGGGTGCACCGTCCCTGTTTGGGGCTTGCCTTTTAAAAATATCGCAAAAGCTTTTTTTAAAATTTATAATGATAAAAAATATGACTTTTTAAAAAAAGCTTATATGAAAAATCCTTATATTATAGGCGGAAGGGATAATTTGGGCCTGAGGCAGGATACGCACATTATGCAGCTCAATACTTCCTTAATTTCAAAAACCGGAGCGGGGGGATTTTTATCAATTTATAATAATGATACAAAAGAATTTCTGCTTATAAAAATGGCGCAGGATAATAATAAAATCCGTTTCCTTATAGCTCTTTATATGCTTCAAAAACTTGGATGGATAAATAAAAATCCTCTGGATTATAATTTTTATAATGAAAATAATGAACCTGCAGGCTTATACAAGGTAAATTACGCGTTCTAATCAACTTTAAAATACGGTACTGGTTTTTGGTGTCATTTTGGTGTAATATCTTTTTATGGCACTTGATCACGTTAATACAATTTCAAAAGACAACCTTAAAAATAAAGTTTATAAAGAGCAAAAAAAGAAGAATAATAAAATAAGATTTTATCATTCTTTTGTAACTGTTGTTCTTTTATTGTGCGTATTTCAAATAGGCTACAGTGCGCTTTTAAACATATCAAAAATTGTAATTTATAA
>CAQTPN010000290.1 GCA_948888345.1 uncultured bacterium
GCTGTTGGCCGTCAAAGGGGTGCCGGAATGGGCGGCGGACATGATGAAAGGGAGCAAACCCTGAACCAGCTTCTGGTTGAGATGGATGGTTTTGATGAAAATACCAATATTATTGTACTTGCAGCGACAAACAGGCCCGATATCCTTGATAATGCGCTATTGAGGCCCGGTCGTTTTGACAGACAGATAATCATAAACAGGCCTGATATCCTTGGCAGAGAACAGATTTTAAACGTTCATGCAAAAAATAAGCCTCTTGCAAAAAATGTTGATTTGAAAGTGCTTGCTAAAAGAACCCCGGGCTTTACGGGTGCCGATTTACAAAACTTATTAAATGAAGCGGCACTTTTGTCTGCAAGACATAACAACGCTGAAATCACAATGGAACATCTGGATGAAGCTATAGACAAAGTTATGGCGGGGCCTGAGAAAAAATCCAGAATAATTTCAGATGAAGAAAAGGAAAATACAGCTCATCATGAAGTGGGGCATGCTCTGCTTGCGGTGCTTTTGGATAATTGTGACCCGCTTCATAAGGTATCTATTATTCCGCGCGGTATGGCACTTGGAATTACAACTGTGCTTCCTGAAAAAGACCACCTGACGCTGAAAAAGAATCAGCTTCTTGATAGAATTACAATGACTCTTGGCGGAAGAGTGGCGGAAGAAATTGTTTACGGACCTGAAAATATTACCACAGGTGCTTCTAATGACCTTGAAAAAGTGACGGCAATTGCCCGTAAAATGGTTACCGTATATGGAATGAGTGACAAGATGGGTAATCTGCAGTACGGGAAAAGTCAGGAGCATGTCTTTATGGGGCGTGATTTTGGCCACAGCCGTGATTTTTCAGATGAAATTGCTGCCGAGATTGATAAAGAAGTGAAAAAAATTGTAGATGAGCAGTATGCAATTGCTAAAAATCTTCTTTTGCAAAATGAAGATATGTTAAGAAAGATTGCACGCGAATTATTGGAACGTGAAACTCTTGACGATTCTGAATTTTTAGAAATTATGGAAAAAATCAAAGCACAGAGAAATTCAAATGTATAACATAAAATAAAATTTAAGAGTGCACTATCTTCTATGTCTATGATGATTGCTGGAAGAACGCTCTCCTATTTTTCCGCCTGTATATGCATAAAGGGTTTTCTTAACATTTGTCAGGTAGTTTTTGCAGGTGGCTCTTGTTTTGTAATCAAGTGTTTTGCTTGTTAAAATTCTTTCGATATCCTGATAATATTTCTTTATATTGTCCTTCATTTCAGGATGTCTTGTAAGAAATTCCTTATATTCCATATTTTCTCTTGAGGAATTGCAATCATTACACATTATTAAAAGATTAGCATAACTGTTGTCTTCAGTTTTAGAAAATGGAACTATATGTTCTATGGTTGCTCTTGTATCTTTCAGCATTTTGAAAATCGTTTCATCGGGTGCTTTTCTTTTGTATTTCACAACAAAAGCATCTATATCTTTTCTTGAATTTGGGAGTTTTTGATAGTAATTCTGAATTTTTTCATTGCTTATATTTATATTTAGTTTTTTAAGCATTGTAATATATGAATTCATTAGATTTGCGTTTTTAAATTCACCTTCATTTTTTGCATAAAGAATTCTATCCTCCTGAGAATGCTTCCAATTTTTTATCCTGCCTTTTGCCTTTTTGCTCTTTGTTTTTATCTCATCTGTCATATTATTTAATATTACAAGCTGTTTGTTTTTTAGGCTTTCTAAATAAGGGTCCGAAATTTTATCAAGTAATTCTGATACGTTTAAATCTTCATTTTTAAGTGCTGCATTTGCCAGTTCTTTTGCAAGGTTTCTTTTAGAAGCTTGAAATTCATTCATGTTCTTTAAAATTGCACAGGATAATTCTTCCCCCTTTTTACCCCCTATTTCTTTTGAAAGCTTTTCCATTGCATTTTTGTTTGTATCTTTCATTTTTTCACCGCAGCAGGGACACCTTATTTCA
>CAQTPN010000291.1 GCA_948888345.1 uncultured bacterium
ACCTTTTTCTTCTTCAAATAAAGGGTATAAATCAGTAATAAATAAAATATTCATAAAATATTATGCTTTTTTAAATTTTGTAAAATCGCAGGCCGTTTCAAATTTCTTTCTTAATTGAAGCAATAAAGCAAGCCTGTTGTTCTTATCTTCAATATTTTCATCATTTACAAGCACAGCCTTAAAGAATTCATCAATTAAGGAGGTTAAATTATACAATTCCTTAATTGAATTAATTTCTTCTTTCATTGATAAAAGCCCCTCATAAAGATTCTTTTCTTCTTGAGTTTTTAAGCTTGAAACAGAGATTTTGCGTTCAAGAAGGGCACTGTCAACCCCTTCTGTTATTCTTGAAATTCTTTTTGCTTGCTCTACGAATTCTTTAAAGTTTTCCGTATCCTTTTCAAGTTTTAAATCATTGCATTTTTTCTTGAAAGATTTTAAATCCTTCAGGGGCGAAGTTTTTCTTAAGGCTTCTAAAATTTCAGAGTCAAATTCATCATTAAACATTATAAATAATCTGTCGGTGATAAAATCTACAAGTTCAGATTTTAATGTTATTTCAACTTCAAGATTAAATTCATCCGCAATTTGCCTTACCGTAAAATCAATTAATTTTTCAATATCAATTTCTAATCCGGCTTCAAGAATTATCCTTAAAATCCCGATTGCGGCGCGTCTTACACCAAGGGGGTCATTTGAACCTGTCGGACGCTTTTTCTTTTTATCTTTTTGTGTTGATAAGAAAACTGCGCATATTGTATCAATCTTATCTGCAATTGATACAATTTTTCCTTCAACCAGTCCCGGAAGCTCTGAATTTGCATTTAAAGGAAAATAATGTTCTTTAATGGCAGATGCAACGTTTGCCTTCTCGCCCGATTTTAAAGCGTAATCTTCCCCGATAAATCCTTGAAGCTCTGTAAATTCAAATACAAGCTTTGTGCTTAAATCCGCTTTGCAAAGCTCTGCTGCTCTTAAGGTATCATGTGAGAGGTCAGAATTTAAAGTTAATTCCTTACATAGATGTTCTGCAATATTTTCTATCCTTTTTGTCTTATCAAACAGGGTTCCCAAACCCTTCTGAAAAGTCATGCCTTTAAGGTTTTCCACCTTTGAAACCAATGGTGTTTTATTATCCTCATTATAGAAAAATATTCCATCCTCAAGCCTTGCACTTACTACTCTCTGGTTTCCGGCCTTGATATTATCAAAGGATTCTTCATCCTTCCCGACAAAATTCGCCATCGTTATAAATTTATTTGATAATTTGCCTGTTTTTTTATCATAAAGCGGGAAATACCTCTGGTGTTTTGACATTTCTGTTGTGCTTACGATATCGGGAATTTCAAGATATTTTTCGCTAAAATTGCACAAAACAGGTACAGGATATTCTGTAATAAATACAATTTCATCCAGTAAATCATCAAGTGTATCAAATTTAATTTCAAGCCCGTTTCTATCAGCGGTTTCCGTTGCAGATTTTATAATTATACCGCGTCTTTCTTCAATATCAGCATAAACGTTTGCTTTTTTTAATTCTTCAATATAATTCAAGGGGTCTTTAATTTCAATTTCTTTAACGGCGGAAAATCTATGCCCTTTTGTTTTGCTGCATGCCTTTTTATCAATAATTTTGAAATCAAGTGCCTCATTTCCAAAAATACAAAGAACATTTTCAATCGGTCTTGTAAATCTTTCTTCATAATCCTTCCAGCGCATAAAATGGGCACCTTGAAGTTTTAAAACCATATTCTCTATATTTTCTTCAAGAATTTCTTTTGTAAGTTTACCTTTTTTATGCACCTTTGCAAAAATATATCCGTCTTTTTCAAAGAGGTCATTTTCAGATACCCCGTTTTTCTTTGCAAAGCCGGATGCAGCCATTGTATATTTGCCGTTTTCATCCACTGCCGCTTTTAAAATCGGTCCTTTAACCTCTTTTGTAACATCTTCCTG
>CAQTPN010000292.1 GCA_948888345.1 uncultured bacterium
TATGTAAAGTATTTTTTTCATAGTATTGATTTTACCATAATTTTTTGATACAAAAATATTAAACAAAAAGACAGGTTTAGATGGATAATTTTTCCCCTTAATAAAAATTTTTAAATTTGTCTAAAAAATAGAATGGCAATAAGTTTATGAGAATACTTGTAACAGGAGCAACCGGCCTATTAGGGCAGGAATTATGCCCCATTTTAGAAAAAGAAGGACACCAATTCTGGGCAACTAATTCTAAAATTTTCGATATAACAAATAAAAAACTTGCTCTTGAAATTATGAATAAGGTGAGTTTAGATTTAATTATTCACCTTGCAGCATATACAAACATTGACCAGGCAGAGGTTTTAAAGAAACAGACGCTTGATGTTAACCATATCGGAACAAAAAATATGGCCAAAATAGCCAAAAAACTTGATGTCCCGATTATTTATATCAGTTCGGATTCAGTTTTTGACGGAAATAAAAATACTCCCTATAAAATAAACGATGAAACAAACCCTGTAAATGTTTACGGCCTTTCAAAACTAAAAGGCGAAGAAGAGATAAGAAAGCTAAAAAAACATTACATCTTAAGAACAAGCACCCTTTATGGCAAAGGCGGCAAGAATTATGTTGATACAATGATAACCTTTTCAATGCTTTCAAATTCAATAAGTGTTGTGGATGACCAAATTTTAGCCCCCACATGGACAAAAGACTTATCAGATGAAATTATTAAGATAATTAATGAAAAAAGGCCCTTTGGAACTTATCACCTGACATCATCAGGCGAAGCAAGCTGGTCTGATTTTACAAGGAAAATTTTTGAAATTAAAAAAAGAAATATTAACGTTTCATCAATTGAAAAAAGCGATTTTCCGCGCCCTGCAAAAAGACCCAAATACAGTATTTTGGATAGTTCAAATGCACTTCCAAACTGGGAAGAATCTCTTGAAAAATATTTATTAAGCAAATAATTTTTACGGCTTGAAAAAACTGTAAAGTGGGTTAAAATATAAATACAGGCACGGGTGACGAGAACACCCACACCTGTACCATACTAATTAAATATGGATTTTAGTGTAAGAGCTAGTACAATTAATAGTATTAGCTCTTGTTCGTTAATTTCAACTAACATTTTAACCTCCTTTCGTTAGTTGAAAATGTGTTGAAATTTTTTGCCTGTATTTATATTTATTTCTATTCAATATTAGCTCTCTTCTGCAGGTTTTACATCCTTCATCCATCTTAAAAGGCTTGTAAAGAATTTGTACCATTGCAGGTTTTATTGTATAATTAACTAACGGAGTTGATATTTTGAGGAGATTTTTATGTACGGTATTATTTTAGCCGGAGGAAGCGGTTCAAGGCTATGGCCTTTATCAAGGGAATTGTATCCAAAACAGCTTTTGAAAATTAATACCGACAAAAGCCTTCTTGAAATGACCTATTTAAGGCTTCTAAGTCTTATGGATGAAAAAAATATTTTAAGCATTACAAATGCAAAGCACTTCAGCGATGTTAAAACCCAGCTTTCATCAATATCCAAAGAGCCTGTTTTATTATCAGAACCCGCACAAAAGAATACAGCTCCGGCTATAAGCGTCTCTGTTAAATATTTGCTTGATAAAGGCAAAGATGATGTTATTCTTGTAGTACCATCCGACCATTTAATTAAAGATGAAAAAGCATTTAAAAAGAGTGTTGAAAATGCTAAACAGCTTGCAGAAGAAGGATATATTGTAACTTTTGGAATTAAACCGAATGCACCCGAAACAGGATACGGGTATATAAAATCTTCAAAGAAAAATAATGATTTTTCACTTAAGGTGGAAGAATTTAAAGAAAAACCGGATAAAAAAACTGCGGAAAAATATTTTAAAAGCGGTAAATATTTCTGGAATGCCGGAATTTTTATGTTTAAGGCTTCAGTTTTTATGGAAACCTTAAAAGAATTTGCGCCT
>CAQTPN010000293.1 GCA_948888345.1 uncultured bacterium
CTCTGGCACTCCTCCAGATGAATTTATATTATACAAAAAATACTTTTTTGTAAAGAACTTTTTATTTTTTATGTCTGCTTGACGGATAAAAGCCGAAAAAGGCTTATTTCCCCCCCATGTTTAGTTTTGTAATAACTTTTTGTGTAATATCAACAGCACCAAAAAACATGACTCTTGCATCCATAACCGCATCAATTTTGTTTTCAAGTGCAACGGATTTAATTGCGCCCACTATAGCATCGTCAATTTCTTTTTCTTTCTTTGTTTTAAAAGCCTGATAGGCATTTTGCTGCTGAGCAAAAGATTTTGCCGTCTGCTCTTCAAATGATTTCTTTTGAACGGGAGATGTTATTTTTTTGAATTCATTCTCTTTATCAAGTAAAAATCTCTGCATTGAATTTGCTCTATCTTCTATTTCATTCTGGGCGGCTTTCGCTTTTGAATAATTTTCTAAAACTTCTCTATAATTAACACTTCCGATTGTATAGGCAAATGCCGGAGTTGTCATTATAAAAGCAAGTAAAAGAGCTAAAAATTTATTTTTCATTATTATCCTCCCAAAAAGAATTTTCCATGTTAAAATTATATCAAAATCTGTATTTTTGGCAAATTATCTTAATGGTAGGAGGTTTATGTCTGATTTAGATAAAAAAGAGGATAGAAGGTCCTATACACATAGAGAACCAAAGGAATTTAACAGATTCAGGGCATTCTTTCAATGGTTGACCTGCTCTGTGGTGTATGGAGGATATTATAAAATAGCATGCGGGCTTAAAATTTACGGAAGAGAAAATGTTCCAAAAAAAGGCTTTTTTATTGTGGCATCAAACCATATGAGTGCTATTGACCCTTTCCTTGTGATAGCTGCTATTAAAAAGCCGGTAGCCTATATGGCAAAAAAAGAACTTTTTGAAAAACCTGTTGCAAGATTTTTTCTTAATCTGCTCGGTGCTTTTGCCGTTAATCGTGAAAAATTAGGGGTTTCTACTATTAAAACGGCACTTGGAATTAAAAAAACAAATTGGGCACTTGGGTTATTTCCGCAGGGAACAAGAGAAATAGACGGGAATATGGATAATATTGCAAGAGGATTTGCGGGAATTGCAAAGACTTTAAAATGCGATATACTACCCGTTGCAATTACCGGTGCCTTGAAAGAGGACAGAAAGCCTTTTGAGAGTAAAATTATAATCAGGATAGGAAAACCAATTCATTATAATGATGATACAAAAGAAATGGTAAAAGTCTGGAGTGATAAAATTGTCAGATTAACTAAGGGAGAAGCTGATGCGTAGCGAAAATAAACCTAAAAAAAACCATGCAAGACGACATGCGAGAGATTTTAATTTTCTGACAAAATTATATCAGATTTATGCTCTATATATTCTATTTTTGCCGTTTTCATCTCTTTTTTATTCTATAAAATTTAAAAAAGGCGATTGCAATATTAAAAAGCCTTGCATTGTTGCACCTAATCATATTTCTTATTTTGACCCTTTTTTAGCAACTCTTGCTTCGGGTATCGGAATTGCATATATGGCAAAAAAAGAGCTTTTTGAAGGGGATAGTTTTTTAGCTAAATATGTGACAAGAAATGTTACAAGGCTTGGCGCGTTTGCTGTTAACCGTGAAAAATTAGAAGTTTCTACAATTAAAAGTACAAAAGAAGTATTTAAGGCTAATTTCAGTCTTTGTATTTTTCCGCAGGGCGGAATTCGAAAAAATAAAAGAATTGAAAATGTAAATAAAGGTTTTGTTGTTGTTGCCAAAATGGCTAAGGTTGATATTCTGCCTGTAGCAATTTCGGGGGTTGAACAGTATAACTGGAATATTTTTAAAAGAGCAAAAATTAATTTAGAGGTTGGAAAACCAATTTCATACCTTGATGATGAGATCGGAAGAGCACACGTCTGAACTCCAGTCACCT
>CAQTPN010000294.1 GCA_948888345.1 uncultured bacterium
GCTGCCCTGCCGTGATTATTTCTTCCATCTGATTAATATTTTCTTGCTTCACTTCAAAATTTTCCAATTCTCAAATCCTACTATCTAATAGAAAAATATGGGTTTTTTAAGATAATTTTTATCTCACAACAATATTATAGATTAAATTTTTTAAAAAACTACAAGTTTGTCTTTTATTTTTACAAAAATTGTAATATTATATTGAAAGGAGTTTTAAAACGTAGGGAATAAAGGGAATGCACACTCACCGGAGTATAGAATCAGCCGCTAACGGCAGCAAAATCTCTAAAAAAGGATTATTTATTACTTTTGAGGGGGCGGATGGCTGTGGTAAAACTACTCAAATTCAATTATTGAGTGAATATTTAAATAAAAAAAATATTGAAAATATTTTAACAAGAGAGCCCGGGGGGTCTGATTTAGGGGTGCATTTGAGAAAAATTTTACTCCATTATGAAAATCCTGTATCAAATGTGGCTGAAACATTTTTATATCTGGCAGACCGCGCCCAGCATATTGAATATAAGATAAAGCCTGCACTTAATGAAGGAAAGATTGTTCTTTGCGACAGGCACACAGATTCCACCCTTGCTTATCAGGGATATGGCAGAGAGCAGAATATTGATGAAATTAAACATTTAAATAAAATTGCAACGGGGGGTTTAGTACCTGATTTAACAATTGTTTTTGATGTTGAAACAGAAGTTGCGCAAAAAAGGCTTCAAGGTGAAAAAGACAGGCTTGAAGCTGAAGGGATTGAATTCCATAAGAAATTAAGAAAAGGATATTTAGACATTGCAAAAAATGAACCTGAAAGGGTAAAGATAGTTAACGCAAATCAAAGCATAGAGAGGGTTTTTTCTGATACTGTAAAGGTAATTGAAGAGATTTTAAACGTATGAAAAAGATGAAAAAAAGAATTATAACGGTTTTTCTTGCGCTTCTTATTATTTCGGGGGGCTCAAATAATGTGAAAGCAAGCCTTATATGGAATTTGGACAGCGGAATAAACCTTATTAATATGCAAAAATATGATGAGGCGGCAAAATTTTTTGAAGGATATGTTAAAAGCAACCCGAATGATTCTGATGCACATTATTATTTAGGCTTATGTTATAAAAATTTAAATAAAATGCAGCAATCTGCGGAACATTTGCAAAAATCTTATGAATTGAGCAAGAATATTGAAAAAATAAATGTTGCGCCAAAATATACCGTTGATAATTCAGCCGAGGATGATTATCTTGATATGGCGAATATGTACTTTGATTCGGCGAATTATATTAAAGCACTTCAGTATTCCGATTTAATATTAAATGTTAATCCAAATAACACGAATGCGCTTTTATTAAAAACAAAAATTTATTATAAGCAGAATAATATTAAACAGGCGAAAGTTTATTTTAACAAAGCTTTAATGCTTGATAATTCGCTTATAAAATCAATATGGGCAAAGAACCTGAGCATTTCATCACTTCCGAAATATGATTTTGATTACTACAATACAAAAGGTTTGGAATATTATTATTCGGCTGATTGCAGTAACGCTGTGAATTATTTTAATAAAGCACTTGAATTAAGTCCGAAAAGTGCCATAATTTATAATAATCTGGCGTTATGCTATATGAAATTAAATAATATTGAAGAAGCTAAAAAGGTTTTAAATAAGGCAAAAAAGGCAGATGCCAATTTTAATTTAACATATATTAACTTAGCAAAACTTGAAGCATTAAAAAGCACATTGTATAAGAAAAATACAAACAAACAGAGAGAAAAATATTTAAAAGAGGCACTTAAGGTTAATCCTAACAGCAAATATGCCTATTTAGAATTAGGCAATTATTATTTAGAAAATAAACAGTTTGATATAGCAAATAAATATTTTAAAAATGCAATTTTAATTGACGGAAATTTCTATGAAGCT
>CAQTPN010000295.1 GCA_948888345.1 uncultured bacterium
GCCGTGTTTTTGTCAAAATAAAGATGATTTTGTATAATAAATGTCAGGAAATTATATTTTTATAGTAAAATTTCCTTATGGAACAAGATATTAAAGAATTATTAAAAGAAAATTTAAAAGAAAAAATAAATAAGCTTGAAAATAAAGTCAAAGATTCTGTGAGGTATCTTTGACCTTGATAATTTAGAAAAAAAGCTTAAAAACATAGATAATTCGCTTCAAGACCCATCTATCTGGGACAGGCAGGATGAGGCTTCAAAACTGTTAAAGGAACAAAAAGACATAAAAGGAGAAATTAAGCAGGCTGAAAGCTGGCTTGAAACGCTTGAGGACAGCAAAGTAAGCCTTGAACTTGACGATAACTCCCTTATGGAAGAAAGCCTTAAAACCCTTAGTGCGCTTGAAGATGAGCTTGAAAAATTTGAAATTCAAAAAATGCTTTCAGGCGAATATGATACAAACAGTGCCATTTTAAGCATAAATGCAGGCGCGGGCGGCGTGGATGCTATGGATTGGGCAAATATGCTGCTTCGTATGTACCTGAGATGGGCAGAACAAAAAGGCTACAGTGCTTCTCTGGTTGATAAATCCGACGGAGATGAGGCCGGCATAAAATCTGCTTCCGTAAAAATTGAAGGGAAGTTTGCCTACGGATACCTGAAAGCCGAAAAAGGCGTGCACAGGCTTGTTAGAATATCTCCGTTTAATGCAAACGGTAAAAGACAAACAAGTTTTGCAAGCGTTGAAACCATGCCTGTGATTGAAGATTTTGAGAAAAAAATTACAATTCCCCCTGATGATATTGAAGTAGAAACAATGCGCTCAGGCGGTGCCGGCGGACAAAATGTTAATAAAGTGGAAACCGCAGTCAGAATTTATCATAAACCCACAGGTATTGTGGTTAAATGCCAGCAGGAAAGAAGCCAGCTTCAAAACAAAGAAACGGCACTTTCCATGCTTGCATCAAAACTTCTTTTAATGCGGCAGAATGAACATGAAAAAAAATTATCCGATATTAAAGGTGAAAATATGGATATAAATTTCGGCTCCCAAATCCGCTCATACGTTTTTCACCCCTATAAACTTGTTAAAGACCACAGAACAGGGGCTGAAATCGGTAATGTGGATTCCGTTATGGACGGAAACATTGATAAATTTATTGATGAATACCTGAAAAATCAGGCTTAAGCAAACCGCTTATGTAAATATAATAAAAATTTGCCTGCAGATAAGCTTTTGCAAGCAAATAGGTCAAAAAGGGTGAAATTTAATTTTTATCAAAAGAAATTTCCTGCACTGTTTTATGCCAGCTGCCATCTTTTTGTTTTGAAGTTATATCATTCAATACATCTCCGGTAAAACCGTTAATTCTTTCCATTGTTACCTTGCTTTTATCCTCAGCAACGGTTAATTTACCGATTTTACCCCATTCATCACCGCCAAAAATGGCTGTCTGGTTATTTTTTAACCAGCATTCAACAACGGTTGCTCCATTATCTTTTGAATAAACTTTCTTTGAAACAGGCATCATTTGCGCTTCTGCTTTAGCATGTTCAGGAAATGAAACTTTTTTAAATTGTGTTGATTGTTTTAAAACGCCCTTTTCGTATTCAAGCACATGTGAACCGTCTTTATTCGGAATATTTATGGTTCCGCTGAAGGGTTTTCCCTTAACCTTTGCAGCACCTTTATCAAATCCGCCTATTTTCTTAAATTCATCAATATTTAATTCGGAAGGAATCTTTTTTCCCTTTTTTGCAATTGCAACCGCAGCAATTCCCGTTGCAGCAAGCCCGCCGAGTACAAGAGCTATTTTTTTCTTATCATCAAAGCCGCCATTTGCCTTTTCTTTGTTATCAGAAATAGGAGTACCCTCTTTTTTTGGAATTTCTCCTCTGAAAGCAACACTGTTGAATGATAC
>CAQTPN010000296.1:0-872 GCA_948888345.1 uncultured bacterium
ATTTTTAATAATACAAGCATTTCAATTAAATCATCAGAATGTACAAGTAAATCTGCCGGTTTAAATTTGCGCTCTTCTCCTTTATCTTTGAATACTTTTTTTGAAATTGTGTTTGAAATTTTCTGTGCAATCGGAATCCCGAGTCCTAAGCCGAATACAACAGGGGCAAATTTTCCGATACCTTTATCAAGCTTTTTGGATTGCATAAATTTTACGGCACCTGCAACAAAAAATGTCGGTACTGCAATATTTGTCATTTCAAAAAGGGCCTCTTTAACCTTTTCTTTTCTGTTTTCTTTATCTTTATCAACAAGGCATCCGCCTAAAAGCCCGCCTGCGATACCTCCTGCTGCGGTGGATAAAATTTTCGGCACGCCGTCTATTTCAAAGTATTCGCCAATTTCTTTTAATTTATCAAGAATTTTTCCTGATTTTAAAACATCTTTATTTATGGTTTTATTTTGAACCTTGTTAAAGGCTATAAGCGGTAAAATCGTCCCTGCAACTGCTCCGATAAGCGGGGCTATCTTTTTTAGCGGAGCAGATTTTTCTTCTTTATAATGGTTTGCATGTGTGTCAATATTCAGATTTCCGCTTTTTATTGCAGGATGGTTATCCGCCATGCGGAAATCTTTAAAAGTGTTTGTTGATACTACGTTTTGCAGCGAATTAACTTGCATAATAAATTAAACTTAATTTCTTTCCACATGATAATTAAAACACGCAAATATTAAAAATTGCCTTGTGCCATGAAATTTTAAGCGCAAGATTTCTTTATAAACAATTGTTTTTATCATGATTTTAGGATATGGTAGATATAAGTTAATGTTGAGGTATGATTTTTATGGAAGAGAATATTGGACTTTTTGTCA
>CAQTPN010000296.1:882-1917 GCA_948888345.1 uncultured bacterium
CGAATGCAGCAATACAGGAGAGATTATCAATAATGTTTCTTTGGCTCTTGAAATCCCGAATGCTTCAGGAAGAGGAATTTCTTTAAAATTGAAGGATAACGTTTTAAACCAGTCTCAGATTTTAAGCATAAGGTCTTTAATTGAAAGCTACAATTCAGAGCTTGTAAACGTTGAAACAACATCTTTAATTACCCAGAATGCCTGTGCTTCAATGGGCATCAGAGTAACGCAGCCAAAGGTATTAAAGCTTCAAACCGTTGTTGAGGATGGTGAAAATCCTAAAAAAGAAGATGAAATTATAGAAATTCCTGCGGCAAATCAGGTTGAGACCCCCGTTGTTTCCAAAGAAAAAGAAACCGGTGCTGCTGAAGAAGCTGTTCAGGCTTCAAAAAAACCTTCTCAAAAGGCAAGCAAAGCACCACAGAATAAATTTGACGAATTAAAGAAACATTTAAGAGATAACACCGAACTTCAAGATGTTCAGGAAACGCCCAAAAAAGAGGCAGAACAAATATCTGCCCGGAATACGCAGGAAGAAACACCTGCTCAAGGGCTTCAAAAACAGGTTATTACCGTTTATAAAAAGGCAAGTGATGAAAAACTTCAAGACGAAGAAGATTTTGAAGAAGTTGATTTTTACGCTCCGCCTACAACTGACCCTGTAGTTATAGATAACAAACAAACGATTTATGTAAATCAAACTTTAAGAAGCGGACAGACTTTAGAATTTGATGGAAATATTGTTATAATAGGTGATTGCCATCCCGGGTCCGAGATTAAGGCTACAGGCGATATTACAGTTTGGGGAGTTTTAGGTTCAATAGCGCATGCAGGTTCCCGCGGAAACAGAGATGCAAAAATCAGAGCACTTAAAATGAATGCTGTTCAGCTTAGAATTGCAAACTGTTATTCAAGACGTCCTGACGGCGGAAATATTCCCTATATTGTCAAATCTTCAGTCTTTACGCCGGAAGAGGCAAAGATTGTGGATGATAATATTGTGTTGTTTAAAATGGCTAATCAATAGGAGTGAAA
>CAQTPN010000297.1 GCA_948888345.1 uncultured bacterium
CTGACCCCCTGCGTGCAAAGCAGGTGCTCTACCAACTGAGCTAATCCCCCATATTCAATTTTCAATATTCGTAAGACACTTTCAAATATTGAAGTATTTACAGTAATTAATACTACCAAACACAAAAAAAAATATCAACCCCCTTTTCTATTTTTATTTTTAATAAAGTAATATTAAAATGTTTGTAAATTTTTCAATATAAAATAAAATAATATGTACGGAGTTTTGTAATTTATGAAAAAATTTAAGTTTATAATAATTTTAAGTCTGATTGTGATTTCTGTTCCGCAGACGGCTTTTGCATATATTGACCCGAGCACGGGAAGTATGGTTATTCAAATATTAATTGCAGCTTTTGCTGCTGTCGGATACACAGCTAAAGTATACTGGAGCAAAATAAAGGCTTTCTTTAAAAAAGTTTTCAAGAGGGAACAATGAATTTAAAAGCGGAAAATTCCTCATTCAGGGATAGAGATGCCCTGGTATATACAGATTGCGGAAAAACATTCAGAAAAATTTTTACTTCATACAGAAAAAATTATGACAAGCTGATGAACTGCGGTCTTTATGAAAGGCTGATACAAGAAAGTCTTTTAATACCACATAAAGAGCTTGATATTCAGGAAGAAAACACTTATAAAATAATTGAGCCAGAAGAAATTTTTATAACCTATCCTTACGAATGGTCTTTTAATCAATATAAAGATGCGGCCCTTGCAACACTTAAAATTCAGCAAATTGCGCTTGAATTTGATATGAGTTTAAAGGATGCTTCAGCGTTTAATATTCAGTTTTTTAAAGGAAAACCGCTTTTAATTGATACAACATCATTCGAACAGTTTGAAGAAAAACCGTGGGTTGCATACAAACAGTTTTGCAGACATTTTTTGGCTCCGCTTTTAATTATGAAATATATTGACCCTAAATGTTCAAAATTCTTTATATCTGATATTGACGGATTTGATTTAGAAACAGTATCTAAAATGCTTCCAAAAAGCACAAAATTTAATCCCTCAATTCTTACACATATTCATCTTCATTCAAAATTTTTAAAACAATATTCTTCAACAAAAAAGAAAAATATAAAACAAAAAATGACTAAATTTCAGCATTTGGCAATACTGGACGGGCTTTTTAATTTTATTAACAATCTTAAATTAAAACAAAATGACAGCGAATGGAAAAATTATTACAATATCACAAATTATTCCAAAAATTCATTTGATGAAAAGCGAAAGATAATTGAGGGGTATAAAAAGCTTATAAATCCTGAAATTGTATGGGATTTTGGGGCTAATACAGGATATTTTTCTAGAATTTTTAAAGATATATCAAAAGAAATAGTATGTTTTGATATAGATTACAACGCAGTTGATATAAATTATGAAGAAACAAAGGCAAAAAATGAAAAAAATATCATGCCGCTTGTATTTGATATGGTAAATCCCTCACCAAATATTGGATGGGCAAATAACGAAAGAAAAACAATTGTTGAAAGAGCAAAAAATGTTGATGTTATTTTAGCACTGGCCTTAATCCATCACCTTGCAATTTCAAACAATCTTCCGTTTAATAAAATTGCACAATATTTCAGTAAAATGTCAAAGTATTTAATTATTGAATTTGTAAAAAAGGAAGATTCAAAAGTTCAAGAACTTTTAAACAGCAGAAAAGATATATTTGATGATTATGATACCCTTCATTTTGAAGAAGAATTTTTAAAATTTTACACAATTGTAAAAAAAGATGAAATAAAAAATACTGACAGGATTTTATACCTGCTTAAAGCAAAAGAGGAATAGAGTGAAATTTATAAATAAGGAAAATATTTTTCATTATAATTTTTTGTTAATTCTTGTATTTTCTTTTTTATGGAATATGACGAAAAACTTTCTATACCTTAATTATTTTTTA
>CAQTPN010000298.1 GCA_948888345.1 uncultured bacterium
CCCCGACCTTTTGGTTCGTAGCCAAACACTCTATCCAGCTGAGCTACAGGCGCACATTGTATTTACTTTAAGCAACTATTTAATTTTCAAAACAATTCTAGCACAAATATTTTCAAATACAAAACAATTTAAAATGAAGTCCTGATTTTTCTTTGCTGTTTTATAATATTTTCACTGTTTTGAACAAGTTTTTGATAGAATTTCGTTTCTTCAGCATTCCCGATTTCGTCAGAAATCATAGCAGCCTGCTTTTTATAAGCTAATTCTTCAGGCGCAAGCTCGATTGCCTCTTTTATGAATAAAAGTGCATCAGCATGGTGTTCGGCTAAATTGTAGGCTCTTGAAATCTGTGCATAATATTTTGCCCTTGTAGGATTTAAGTTCAGGGCAACAGTCAAATTTTTCATTGCTTCATCAGGATTTCCAAGGTCGTTTAGAATTAAGCCCATAAAATAAAAACCTTCCGCATCGTTTTTATCAAGCTTTACAAGCTTTGTAAGCTCATCAAGAGCTTTTTCATACTCTTGTTTCCTATAATAAATTCTTGCAAGAGAATTATAAGCACTTGGACAGTTCGGGTATTTTTCAATAAAATTATCTGCATATTGAAGTGCTTCTTCATAATTTTTATCGTCAATCAATATATCAACAATTTCTGATAAAAAACTAAATGAATCAGGAAAAATTTCCAGGCCGCTTTTATAGATTTCTATGGCATTTTTATAAAGTTTTAATTCTTTATAAATTTCCCCGAGCGCAGAATACAGAGAAGGATTATCTTTGTCTGTTTCATAAAGCTTTTCAAGGTTTAATTTTGCTTCAATAATATTTCCCTTTTTATATTCAAGCATATTTTTTAAAACCTGTGCTTTATTATAAACGGGCGAATGTTTTTCTATTAAATCAAGATTTAAAATTGCATTTTTAATATCATTTTTCTTTGAATAAATCCATGAAAGGATAAAATAATGCTCATCAATAGTATCAGCATAGGGCGTAGCATTTGACAATATACTCAAAGACCTCAATATTGCAATCTGGGCCTCGTTCAGCCAATTAATATCACAATAAGCCTTTGCAAGTTCAAAATAATAATTATTTACCTTTGTTTTATCATATTTTATTGCCTTTAAAAAACAATCTATAGCCTTTGTGTGTTCATTTTTCTTATTATATATCTGCCCTAAATAAAAATAGGCTTTAGGATTATTTTCCGTCTTTACAATAAATTCAAAAAGCTCTTTTGCATATTCAATTTCATTTTTGTCAAAGCATAGAATGCCTAAATCAAGCTTTGCATTTAAATTATTAGGATTTATTCTTATAATTTTTTCAAGCAGCTCATATTTATTATCAGGCTCTGTTTTAGACACTATATACATTATTTCTTCATTTTGAGAAGCTGCATCATCTAAATTTTTATATAATTCTTTAATTTCATCAAACAAATTTAATTTAAATAAAACTTTGAAATAATTTGTATAATTTTCAGTACTTTGAGATTTTTTACATAAATCTTTTGCAATTTCAAGTGCCCTTGTATAATTTTGCAAAATAAAATAAATCTCGCACAGTTTATGCATACTGTGGATGTGGGAATTATCTTTATCTAAAACCTTTTCATACTGCTCAATTGCTCTTTCATAATTTTTTAAAAGAAAGTAAAGGTCACCTATCTGTGCTATTATTTCAATATTTTTATCCCCGATATCATCGCAGGATAAAGCCTTATAGAGCATTTCAACCGCTTCTTTATAAAGTTTTAAATTCTTTAATTCAAAAGATTTTCTTATATAATAAACTGAGCTTTCGTTATTTTCCATCATAAAAATAATTATATATTTTTATTTACATATTTGCAAAGTTTTTTAAACATTTTGCTATCAGCTTATTTATTAGTTA
>CAQTPN010000299.1 GCA_948888345.1 uncultured bacterium
TGATAAGTTTTTTAACCATATTAATTCCTTACTTTGTGAACTAAGTACAATAAATTTTGTACTACAAATATAAGGAATATTCAAGAAAAATTTGTGCCTGCTTACTCGCCGCTTGCAAGCAGACGTTTTTTCTTCAACATTTTATCAAGCTCAGTCTTTTTATCAATTTCTTTTTTAAGCCTTGCTATATTATTAAAATCATATTCAGGCTCAAGACCGCTATTTTTCGGAAGTGTTAAAAATTCTTCATCATCACCGAGAGGGTGAGGAGATTTTGCCCTTTCATAAGCATAGGCATTTCTTGTATAATCCATAAACCGGCGGTATTTTTCATCATCGTTTTTCAGCGGAGCAAACATGCTTTCAATTGATTTATATTCATGCTTAAGTGCCTTATTTGTAAGAGCCTTAAAGCATAAATCTTCAACATCTTTTAAATTAAATACATCAAGGCCGCCTATCTGCAGCTCGCCCTTAACTCCGCCCGGGAATTCAAGCAGCATATGAATTGCAGTGTATCCTGATTCTGTATATTTTCTTTCGTATTTGCAATCTTTAACGCCGTTATTTATTGATGCTTTCATAAGGTTTGCAAGTACTGTTTCACCTGCATACTGGTATTTTTCAGGGTATTTAAATTCAGGATTTACATAATTTTCTATTTCAACAACTTTGATTTTACCCTGTTCTACCGCTTTGGTAAGCTTTCTTACAACATAATTTCCCGCATCTTTGCTTGTGCCAGACAGAGTTATTCTCATCCCTAAAATATCTGTTATTTCCTGCTTTGCGGCCTTTTTAGTTGTAATCTTTTTTGAGCCCATTTTTTCTTTTATAGACGCAGCTTCTTTTTTCCTTGCGCTGACAGCTAAAATAGAGCTGCCGTTTTTAATATTATCTGATAAAATTTCTTTATAGCGTTCTTTATTTTTCGCTCTAAGTTCTTTATCCGTAAAATCTATAACTTCTACGCCAAATATGCTTGAAATATCGGTTTTAAACCTGTCAAAAGCGAAACATATATCTTCTTCCTGCAAAATATTGTGAGCAACTTTCATACTTCCCATGTCAGATTTTGAGCTCAAAACTTTAGAATCTCTCTTTTGAACATTGGTAAACAACTCTCTGCCGTTTTCAAAATTGGAGTCACAACGGATTTTAGGCGAACGGCCTGAAAATGTTACCGTATCTTTTTGAAGCGGTGCCAGATTGGCAGCACCCGCAAATGCGGAAGGAAAAGTATTTTTTACACTTTTATACTTGTTTTGTAAATTTTTGAAATTAAAATTTATTGTTGAAAGATTTATCATAGCCATTTTATAAAACCTGTAAAGAAAAAATTTTGCAAAAAATTAAAATTCTATATTTTTAATATGGGTAATCTCCGGTTCATCCGTATCGGTTTTAGAGCTTAGGAGTATTGATATTGCATCAATTCTGTATTTTTTGATTTTAAGTTCAGAGTTTGAAATAAAAGCTGATGCGCATTTTCGAATTTTATCAAGCTTGGTTTTTGTAACAGCTTCAAGCGGGGTACCAAATTTATCAGAAGTTCTTGTCTTGACTTCGACAAAACACAGGGTGTCTTTATCCTGCGCTATAATATCCACTTCACCGTATCTTGAAAAATGATAATTGCGCGCAATTATCTTATACTTATTTTTAATAAGATAATTTACTGCGGTATCTTCTCCGTATTTACCTTTGATTTTGTTTGACATAAAATGATTTTACACCAAAGTTATGGAGTAACAAAATGGAATTATTGAAAAAAACAGCGGTTCAGATGAGAGAAGCACTTCTTAAAAAAGAAGTTTCAGCAGTTGAATTAACTGAAGCCACATATAAAAGAGTGGATGAAGTTGAAAATAAAATCGGTGCTTATAATTCTTTAACAA
>CAQTPN010000300.1 GCA_948888345.1 uncultured bacterium
ATCCATATCAAGCATTGAAAGCAAGAATTCTTCGCCTTTTTCGGCTTTTGCATCGACAACCTTACCGTTTTCAAGTTTTAGCCATATTTTATGAGATTCATTTCCTCTGTAAATTGCAGGAAAATCAAAATAAATTTCGCCGTTTGCAGAATCTTCAACAGGAGATGTGAAAATCTCGCCGTCAGGAAAATTATTAAGCCCTGAGCAGCTTACCCATTTCCTGCCTTCAACAGAAAAAGTTATATCGGTTTTTTCACCTAGGATGTGTAATTTTTTGGTACCGTTTAAGATTTCAACAATTCTATCCTGCTCTTTTCCTATATCTTTCCATTTTGCTATCGGATTATCAAGGTCAAGATAGCAGGAATTTATGATAAATTCCGTGTATTCATCTAAGGACATTTTAGCTTCCTGAGCAAGGGCATTGGTCGGAAAATCTGCAATTACCCAGTTTAATTTGCCTTCTGCTGTTCTATTCAGCATAAGCGTAGATAATTCGCGCGTTGCAGATGACCTTTTAGCCATTTTAGCAGAATTTGCACGGGCCATATTTTTAACATTTAAAGGCGCACCTATTGAAATCAATTTATCAACCTTTTCATATTCCAATTTTGTAATCGGGTCAATATAGGTTAATTGCTCATCATCCGCGTATTTTATAAAGGTTTCGGTTAATCCTTCCATAGAACATCTTACAATAGGGTGAGCACCTTTTAGAACCACCTGCTTATATACTTCTTTTACAAGAGGCAGGCAAAGGTGGCTTTCTGCCCTTATTAGAACCAAATCTCCCTTTTGAACATTTGTTGAATATTCAACAAGGATATTTGCATACTTTTCAAAAATACTCATTCTCTGCATTTATATTTTCCTTTATTATAATTCTTCGTTCGCGCACATATAAGCATCTTTATTTGATTTTATACAAACTCCGCGCTTTGATGTTTTTATAAATTCTACAAGTTTGTTTACATATTCATTTTTTTCAACTTCTTTATCAATAACATCCAATGCCATCGTGGTGTTGTATTCAGGGTTTTTCAATATTCTTATTGCTTTATGAATGGCATCACGGGAAGCTTTATCTATTCCTCTGCGCCTTAAACCTATAGCATTTACATCCCGAACCAGAGGCGGAATTCCTTCAGATTTTGAATACGGAAGAATATCCTGGCGTGTTGCGGAAGCTCCTGAAACAATCGCCATCTCGCCAACTCTTACATTCTGGTGATATACGCTTAACCCCCCTAAAAATGCACCGAAGCCCACATGGGTGTGTCCGCCTATAGTTGCAGCATTTGCCATAATAACTTCATCTTCCAAAACGCAATTATGCGCCACATGTGCATACGCCATAATCATGCATTTATTGCCGATTTTTGTAACAGTGCCTTCGCCTGATGCCCTGTTTATTGTTGCAAATTCTCTAATCCAGCAGTTCTTGCCGATTACAACCTTTGTTAACTCTCCTTTGTAGCCAAGGTCTTGAGGTTCGCCGCCAATTGATGCAAACGGAGAAATTCTTGTGCCTTCGCCAATTTCAGCATATTCAATACTGGCATTTGCGCCGATTTTAACCCCTTTTTCTATTACAACATGTTCACCTATAACGACATTTGGCCCGATTTCAACACTGCTGTCAATTTTTGCGCCATCTGCAATTATTGCCGTTTTATGTATTTTTTCTGATACTTCCATTTTTTTACACTTTCTTTTTTAAATTATTAAAAAGGGGCTTTTTGTTAAAAACGCCTTAAATTATGCTTATTTCAGGGCAATTGTAATTTCTGCTTCAACGCAAAGTTTACCGTCTACAAAACCTTTGGCTTCACATTTTGCAACAGGACCTTTGATTTTGGTCATTCTTGTTTCCATATCAAATCTATCACCGGGGCG
>CAQTPN010000301.1 GCA_948888345.1 uncultured bacterium
TCTACACTCTTTCCCTACACGACGCTCTTCCGATCTGCTTTGAAGGGTCAACCCAGTCCTGCTTACCTTTATCCCAGATACCGTAAGCTGCACCGTTTGCTTTATTTCCGGTTGGTTTTCTGAATGTATTTCTTGCAGTATTTCTATCAGCATCCGTTGTTGCATCGGTACCGTAGTATAACTCATTTAATGAATAAACCGTCAAAGGTGTATATTCACTTGCCCCAGGCAACCTTACCTGATAAAGCTGGTTATTTGTTGCATCTGCATATTCATCAGCGATAGTTTCTTGTTGCGTTGCAAGTAAAAGACGCTGCTGAGTAATACACTGTGCCTGTAATTCTAAATCGCTCTTACGTGCAGTCAATAACAATAATCTACCTTGGCTTGCTGCTAGTCCCATTTTTTATACCACCTTTGTACATTTGTAATGTTTTATCATTTACTACCGACATATTAATAAAAACAAATTGTATATATTGAATTCATAAAAAGTATATATTGTTACATTTCTTAACCTTTTATTTCATCTTTATCAATACACAGCCTGTAATCACAATATAAGTGTCGGTAAACTCAAAGAAATACTTTAGAAATTTATTATAAAAATTTACATTAGTTTACAAAAACTTATAAAATTATACAAAAATTGCCCATTTTCATAATAAGTTATACAATAATAAAAAAGCCCGATTGTGGTATTATATGGTGGTTTGAAGAATTAGAGAGAGAACAAAATTATGCCGAAGAACAAAAGAATAATTTTAACAATACTTTTAATAATTGCATTCATTTTAACATTTGACCTTGTATTTATATTTATAAAAGAAAACTTTATGATGGGAGCAGACCCGAGTTTTTGTGCAATAAACAGCGTTATAGACTGCGATGCTGTCACAAAAACAAAATATGCCCTGTTTTTAGGTATTCCTCTTGCAATATGGGGGGTAATTTTATATTCGGTTATCTTGTTCTTAACATTTGTTGACAAAATTAATGAAAAATTTAATTTTGAAATCTTAAAAGTTTTTAAAAATCCTCTAAGCTACATTGCAGCACTCGGGCTTGTTTCATTTTGCTGCTCTATGGGACTTGCGCTTTTACAATTTTTCATAATTAAAAAAATATGCATTCTCTGTTTTGTAACATATTTTATTGATTTAGGGATTGCGCTTACCGCTAAAAGCAAAGGATTTTTTATTGAAGATATCAAAAATACAATTTTTGATTTTATTGCAGGAGTAAAAAAATATTTAATACTGTTTATTACAGTATTAATCGCAGGGATTGCGCTTTTAGCTTATACACAAACTTCTCTTATACTTGCACCTAATCTTAAAAATCAAAAACTTGATGAAGAGATGCAAAAATCCTTTATGGAATTTCAAAAAATGAAAGAAAATCCGTTTGCAATCAAAGGAAATAATCTTGGAGATGTTGACGGGGAAATTTCCATATATATTTACAGTGATTTTATATGTCCTTTCTGCAAAATTTCAAACACAATGCTTCATAAACTTATAAAAGAAGAGAAGGATGTTATTGTATACCATATAAATTTCCCTCTTGACAGCGAATGCAATCCGATGATAACAAACAGCGTACACCCGGGGGCCTGCATGATTGCAAGATATGCGCTTGCGGCCGAAAAACAGGGTGCATACTGGGATATGACAAGTGCTATATATAATATAATGCCATCAAATGATGAAAACAAAATTATAGAACTTGCGGATAAAATCGGCATTAATAAAGAACAGCTGAAAAAGGATGCGCAGAGTGAAGAAATCAGAACAACTCTTGATAAGCAAATTCAAAAAGCTGTAAATTTCGGCATTATGGGCACGCCGACCATTGTAATAGACGGCATTGAGCATAAAACAGCTC
>CAQTPN010000302.1 GCA_948888345.1 uncultured bacterium
AAAGACAATACAATGGAATGTATTCGCCTGATAAAAGAGGGAGGCAGGAGAGCCGGAATTTCAATTAAGCCGCAAACATCTGCGGAAGAAATTTTGCCATACCTTGATAAAATTGACATGGTGCTTGTTATGACGGTAAACCCGGGATTTTCGGGGCAAAAATTTATGGATGATGTTGCAAAAAAGGTTATTGAAATTAAAAAAGCGGCTCCTTCCGGTTTAATAATTCAGGTTGATGGCGGTATAAATAACGAAACCGCAAAACTTTGCGCAGGATATGGTGCTAATTGCTTTGTTGCCGGAAATTATGTTTATAAAAGCTCTGATATTAAAAAAGCTGTTCTGTCTATATTGGATTAAAAAATGAGTATAATTGAGTTTGTAAAGTCTGAATTTGAAAAGCATGCGGAATTAAAGTACAGGAAATTTTCATCATCTTTAATACCGAATGCGGATAATGTTCTGGGAGTTAGAATCCCGATTTTGAGAAAAATTGCAAAAACTGTTGCAAAAGATGACTGGCAGAATTTTTTAGATAATTACGAAGAAAAATTTATGGAAGATACTATGCTTAAAGGTATGGTTATTTCATATCTGAATGAAGATTTTGACAAAATGCTTGAATTAACAGAGCTTTTTGTATTAAAGATAAACAATTGGGCGGTTTGTGATACTTTTTGTGCGGGGCTAAAATTTTTAAAGCAGGATAAAAATAAAACCTTTAAATTTTTATCACCCTATTTGAAATCAAAAGAAGAGTATCGTTTAAGATTTGCCGTTGTTGTGCTTCTTACCTATTTTATTGAAGAAGATTATATTGATGAAGTTTTGAAAATTTTATTTAATTTAAAATCTTCTTATTATTATGCAAATATGGCTGTTGCCTGGGCAATTTCCATATGTTATATAAAATTTCCCGATAAAACGCTTGAATATTTAAAAAACAGCCCGCTTGATGATTTTTGTCATAATAAGTCAATTTCAAAAATTATTGAATCTTACAGGGTATCAAAAGAAGATAAAGATAAGCTGAGGTCTTTAAAAAGGAGAACTGCTGCAGTATAAAACAGGGCGGGCTTATTTGCTAAATATCGGATGTTTCGGGCAGTTCGGGCTTTCTGATTGAAAATTCACACCCGCAATAATTCTGTTTGTACATATTGTTATATGCTGCAATTTTTTGGGTAACGTTAAATCCGTTATTTTTCTTAAAATCAAATTCTAAAAATTTTACTCCGTTTGCTTTTGCTGCCTTGTTCCCTGCTTCAAAAATATTTTTTGATACCTTATGCGGACTTACGCTCAAAGTGGTTGTAAATTGCTTAAAACCAAGCTCCTTTGCTTTTTTTGCTGTCCTAAAAAGTCTTAATTCAAAACATTTATTGCATCTTATACCTTTTTCGGGCTCATTTTCAAGCCCTTTTACCGTTTCGTAAAAAATATCTGAAGGAACGTCATCATTGATTAATTCAAAATCATATTTTTTGCAATATTTTTCTAATTCTTCGTACCGTCTTATTCTTTCGTTTTCAGGATGGATATTCGGGTTAAAAAAATAGGCCGTTGGAATATATCCGAGCATTTTTAAATACTGTGAAGGATACCCGAAGCACACAGCACAGCAGCAATGCACAAGAATTTTTCTGTCCTCTTCTTTTAAGTCTTTTTTATCATAAAGAGTTTTTATTTTTTTATAAAATTCTGTCAAAATAGGTCCTTTTTATTTTGCGTGCTTATGTCTTGCTTTTGCCTGTTTTACATATTCCCTTATTTTTGGATAGGGAAGAGCTGTTTTATGCTCAATGCCGTCTATTACAATGGTCGGCGTGCCCATAATGCAGAAATTTACAGCTTTTTGAATTTGCTTATCAAGAGTTGTTCTGT
>CAQTPN010000303.1 GCA_948888345.1 uncultured bacterium
GATGATTATGCGACAGATTACAAAATGTACGACAAAAAGGCCTTTGTAAGAAGATTTAAAGTTAACAATAATATAAATCACAGAAACATAATTTTAAATATGAAATTGTTTTTAAAGGGACAGATTAATAAAAACACCGCAACACTTATGTGCATACCCGATAAGATGAATTTAAATGCTTTATTTGATACAGAGGGAGATAAAATAAATGCGCTATAATTTAGATGAAATTTTGCAAAACACATCTTCCTATGTTTTTTATAAAAAATCGGATGATATTTTTGAAAAAGAATATGAATCAGCCATTATTCTTAAAGAGATAGAACCCAAAATAAAAAATAAGGCCAACGTTATATTTTTGCCATTTAAAATTAATATTAATGATAATGTCTCAGATGCTTTTTATTCAATTAAAAATGCCATAAGAAAAGGGGCAAGAGCATTTTTCTTTGATGAAATAAGGCTAAAAGAAGAAAAATATTACAATCTTTTATTTGAAATAATTGACCAGTTTAAGGATAAAATTGATTTCATCCTTATGACCCCGGACACTAAGCAAGCTATGTTTGAACTTGCAAGATATACTATCAAAAATAAATTTATAAAAGATGTAAAAGTAATAACTGTTACCGGCTCCGTCGGCAAAACTTCTACAACAGAAATGATTTATGCAATTTTAAAAGAAAAATATAAAGTTTACCGTGGCGAAGCTATGGTAAACCTCAGATTCAGAATAAACCACAAAATTATTGAAGCGGATAACGATGTTGATTTTCTTTTATTTGAATGCAGCGGCGCACTTAAAGGATATCCAAAAGCATTTTCGGAATTATTAACACCGGATACCGCTGTTATAACAAAGGTTGGCACGGAGAACCTTGGCATATTTAAAAGTTTAGACGGAATAGCAGAACAAAAATGCGGCCTTTTAACTTGTCTGCATGAAAATAATACCGCCGTATTAAACGATAGTCCCGAAATAAGACGTGCAAGCGCAAAATATAAGTGTAAAAAAGTCTTTACAAAAGAGGGAGATTACCAGCTTATTAAAAGCGATGAGAACGGTTCAAAATTTATTTATAATAATCAAACATATTTCATACCGGTTGTCGGCATACATCAGATAAACAATGCAATGAAAGCAATTGAGGCTGCAAAGAGCCTTGGTATACATTACAGAACCATAAAAAGCGGATTGGCAAAATTCCAGACAGTAGGCAGCAGATGGAATATTGACGAATTCAACGGAACATTATTTGTAACAGACTGCCCGAATAACCCGAGCTATGAAACAATGTTATCCTGTATCAGCACTTTTGTTAATCTATATAAGGACATTGAAAACAAGCGCATTGCAATAAGCGGAATAAGAGCCCTGGGCCAGCATGAGAAAAAAGTTCATACAGATTTAGCAAAATTTATAGCGCGCCAGCCCATAAAAGAGGTTATCTGTCTTGAACCCGAAGCAAAAATTGTATATGAATATTTAAAAGAAAATGCCAAAAATATTGAAGTTAAATATTATGAAAAACCAAAATCCTTAGGAAAAAATGAACCTTTTATAAAATATTTACAAGATACTCTCGGCCCAAGCCAGGCATTTCTTATGAAAGGACAAGGCATTGACCCGGTTATACGATATGAAGATGTTCGAGTAACTTTAAAAGATATCTTTCAATAATAAATAATAAAAATAAGACTTTTTATTTAAAATTAAATCTCATCTCTACTTATTTAATGCCGAAGACTACGTTTGAAACGGCGGTAACTTTCTTTTCAATAGAGGTAGTGTCATTTATGCCCCAATCTGATACTTCGTTTGAATCAGGAGGGGTAATTTGAAATACGCCCATTCTAACGG
>CAQTPN010000304.1 GCA_948888345.1 uncultured bacterium
ATACCCTTTATTTGAAGAAGAAAAAGGTATTCCTTTAACAATAAGGGATTTTGCTCTAGGATTTATTCAAAACGGACATAATGTAAAAGTTTTCAGACCGAATTTTATCTTTAATACAATGATACGAGGACGAAAAACCTATAAAAACGGGGAATATAATAATTCAGAAGTAAAGATTTTTAACAGAAATTTTTTGCTTCCTTTTTGTAAAAATTCCGTTTTATCTGCTTACAAAAAATATTTAAAAGATGAAAAATTTGATATAATTTTAGCACACATGCCCTCAGGCATAATGAGTGCCGATATCATTTCAAAAGAATACAATATTCCAATGCTTTGTGCGGTTCATGCAAGCGATATAACAGTTTTAAAAAGTTTTAAGTACTTTATGTTTAGAAAAAGGATGATTGAGGCTTATAAAAATTCTGCCTGTGTGCTGCCAAGAAGTTTCTGGCTTAAAGAAAGAATTAAAAAAATTATCCCTGATTTAAACAAGCCTGTTGAAATTATTTATTCCGGTGTACCTTTAAAGCTTGTTGAAGAAAATGAGCAAATACTTCAAAATAAAAAATTTGACCCAAAAAAGGCTAAATTATTAACTGTTTCAAGCCTTATTAAAAGAAAGAATATTAAGGCTTTAATTCTTGCGTATAAAAAATTAAAGAAAAAACACCCGAAAATCAGTCTTGAAATTGTCGGCGACGGGCCATTAAGAGAAAAACTTGAAATTTTAAACATAAAATACAAGCTTGATATAAAATTTGAGGGCGCGCTTTCCAAAGAAGAAGTTTATAAAAAAATGGCAGGCGCAGATATTTTTATACTGCCATCCAAAAATGAAACTTTCGGAATGGTGTATATGGAAGCTTTAGCACATGGCAATATTGTACTTTGTACAAAAAATTCAGGGGTGGACGGAATAATCAAAGATGACGGAAGCGACAGTGCAGGCGGAAAAAACGGGTTTTTAATAAAACCCAAGGTACGTGGTATTTATAATGCAGTTCAAAAAATACTAAGCCTAAAACCCAAGCAATTGCTGGAAATTTCCAAAAATGCAACAGCAACAGCTAAAATGTTTTCTTATGAAAATTCAATCAAAAATTATTTGCAAAAAATTGAATTGTTTAAGATATAATACCAGATATAAAGAATAGTTTAAAAGGATTTTAATAAATGCAGGCAAGACGTGCTTCAAGAGAACTTTCCCTTATAGTATTTTCTCAATTAGGTAAAGATATTGAAAAACAACACAGCGGAGATTTTGAACAGTTAATTTTGAGCTCTGTTCGAACTCTTATAAGTAATTCAATGGAAGAGATTTCCATCGTAACTTCAGAACTTTCAAATGTCAGAGAATTTGTTGAAGATTTTGAAAACAATCACCCGGATAACCTTGCAAGGCCGATTGATGCATATAATATAGCAGTTGAAATGCCGTTAACTTCAAAAATGAAGGAAGATATTGATGTTATTTTAAATGTGGCGGAAAAATCAATCACAGCCCTTGAAATAGCGGAATTAAGCGTGCTATCAGGCCAGAGCGATGTTAAAAGATATGTTCAAAAAATCATCCAAACTTATAAAGAAAGAAAAGATGACATTGATAATGTAATTAAAGAACTTGCATCCGGCTGGGATATTGAAAGATTATTTAAAATCGATAAAGATATTTTAAGGATAGCAATTACGGAATTATTATACGTAAAAGACGCGCCCGTGAAGGTTGTAATTGATGAAGCACTTGAGCTTGCAAAAAAATATTCAACCGATGAGTCTCCTTCATTTATAAACGGAATTCTGGCAAAAGTGGTTGAAGTATATGTTTAAAGAGATCGGAAGAGCACACGTCTGAACTC
>CAQTPN010000305.1 GCA_948888345.1 uncultured bacterium
TAAAGTTTCAACCCTTTCGCTGATTACAATTTTTTATATATTTGGTTTGTGTGCTTTTTATGGGAACTGCCATACGGCATTTGCCTGCTTTTGTGCAGCCGTGCTGATTTTCCTTTCCGGAACATCAAAATTAAGACCTGCACTCTGTGTAATTTTAAATATTATTTTTATCCTGGGATTTTTTAATGCAAAATTTCACAACAAGGAATTTGATGCTTTATCTTCCATAAATTCGGCCAATAATGTCACTTTAAGGGGAAGAGTTTATTCCATACCGAATATTTCCAAAGAAAAAAGGGTTGCAAAATTCACACTCGGAGTTTATCGGGCAAAAATTTTTGATGATGATTTTAATTTAAACAACACAAAACTCCTTGTTTCCATCCAAAATGATAAAGAAAAATATAAGGACATAAAAATAGGGGATATTATAGAGGTTAAAGGGAATTTAAGAAAACCGGCAAGGGCTGCAAACCCGAGCGAATTTGATTATGAAAAATATTTAAAAAATAAAGATATCTTTTTAATTTTATATTCAAATAACAAAGATTTTAAGATTTTAGGCCATCCTGATATAAACTTTGCAAAGAATAAGACAAAAGAAATATGGTGGAAAACCCTTCAGGAACTTGATTTAACACGCGATAAAATTATACAAAAACACAACAGATATATAAAAAGCCCAAATATTGAAGTTTTGGGAGGAATAGTTTTCGGTGATGATGCTGTCAATCCGCCGGATGAGGTTAAGCAGTCTTTTATAAATTCGGGGCTTTTGCATCTTCTTGCAGCCTCGGGGCTGAATGTAGCACTGATTTTTGGCATCTGGTGGTTTATTGGCGGTTTTTTAAATTTTCCCTACAGGGGCAGAATTTTGACAGGGATTGGAATTGTCCTTCTTTACACATTTATGACAGGATTTCCGCCCTCTATTTTAAGAGCATCAATTATGCTTATAATCATCTTGATTGGAAAATTAATGTTTAAAACGGCAGATAATTTTGTTCTTATATTTTTAACAGGGCTTATTATGCTTTTATTCAACCCAAAACTTTTAAATGATGTCGGGTTTGAATTATCTTTTCTTGTGACGGGCGGACTTATAACCTGCATAGAACCGTTGTGTGCGGGCACCAAAAGGATTGATAAACTTTATAAAAAACGGCTCTGTAAAAAGTTATCTAAAGAACTTTGGGCAGATTTTAAAGGAACAAAACTTGTTCTTGCATTTTTGTTTATTTTTTCTCCGGTATCACTTCTTGGAATGGTTTTAGTGCCGCTTACGGCACAAATTTGGGCAGCACCTTTGCAGATGTATTATTTTAATACATTTACTCCGTACAGTGTATTTGCAAACATAGCGGTATTGCCTTTTATCGGAATTATAAGTTTTTTAGGGTTTATGAGTTCTATTGTCGGGCTTATTCCATATTTAGGGGATTTTATAATAAAAATTTCAAGCTTTATATTAAATCCGTTAATCTCGCTTTTGCTTATGATTTCAGAATTCTTTTCAAAGCTCGGAGGTGCTGTTATAAAAGTGCCGTCAGGACAGATTATTCAGATTGTTATTTATTATTTAATTGTTCTTGCTTTTATTCAATGTTTCAAAGGTAATTTTAAAAAGAAAAAACATAATTTTATTCTTATTTTTCTTGTTTTAAGCCTTTTTGGTTCAATTTCTTACAGCATTTGCTCTAAAGCATTTAATAAAAATTATGAAATTATAGCTTTTTCGGTCGGAAATGCGGATAATTTTTTAATTAAAACTCCAAAAAATAAATATATTATGATAGATACTGCAAAACTTCCTTATAAAGGGGTTTCCGGAGCCAAACGCGTAACACT
>CAQTPN010000306.1 GCA_948888345.1 uncultured bacterium
CACCATAGCATCTGCAATAGGCGGTGCTATAGGATACTTCATAGGCAGATTTGGCGGGAGACCCGTATTTAACTGGCTATTCGGGCTTATCAGCAAAAACGGAAACCGCAGAGCCGCTGATCAGTTTGAAAAAGTGGAGACTCTTTATAATAAATACGGTCCGCAAGCCGTATTCTTTGCGGCTTTTACGCCAATTCCTTATAAGGTTTTTACAATTGCAAGCGGCATTTTGAATATGAATTTTTGGGCCTTTATGGCTGCATCCGTTGTGGGACGCGGCATGCGCTTTTTCATTGTAAGTGCGGTGCTGATGATTTTCGGCGAAAAAATTAAAGACCATATTGAGTTTGTAATTGTGGGCGCAACCGCTGTTATTATTGCGTTTTTCTACCTTTTATACAAAAAAAGGAATGCTCTTTCAAAAGTTGAAAGCAATCGCACAATTATGGAAAATGCAATGGTTAATCTTGTTGAAACAGAATCTGCGAGTGAGGAAACAGCAGTTAAATAATTTGCTGATATCTCTATAATTCAATAAATTCAATGCTTTCAGGTAACACTGTTTTATTTTTGTACACGATATTTTTATCGGATGAATTGTAAAATACGCCAAAAGTATTGTTATCAGAGGGTTTTAATCCGTAAAAAATCAAATTTTCAGGCAGATTCAATAATTTTTTTGAACGCGGCAGATTAAAATCTCCTAAAATCCCCACTGCAGGCTGATAAAAGACCTCTGCATCTTGTTGAATTGAAGCTATATCAGGGTTTAAGACAACAGCAAAATTTAAGGTGTGAAATCCTAAACATTGCAAATCCGGAGCTTCAATCGGCGGACCTGCGGGGATAAATCTGGCAGGATTTTTCGGTTCCGAAATCCGCCCCGTACCGCGGATTAGAGTGATTTTTAATTCATTTTTATAAATTTCATATTCACTCAAACCGAGTGTTAAAACGCCCAAATTCTGCGCCATTACCCATTTTTGCATTGGGTAAGAATTTGTTTTTACTTCTATTTTAGGCTTTGCTGGCATATTATCGCTTAAAAGCCAATTATAATCGTGTTTTCTTTGAATATATCCTGCGGCATCCTCCGCAAATGTAGATTCTATAGGCTTTTTCACTTTCAGGCACGCTTGAATTTTTCTGTTTTTCTTATTATTATTGAATTTAGCCTCAAATTCAAAAAATCTGCCTGTATTTGTAAGCGAAACATCAAGCTTAAAATTGTGCTCAAAAATAAGCCTTAAAACAGCTCTAATCGGGCCTTTTTCAATAACTTTAGCATCTAAAAGCTTGAGCTCTGCAGGTTTTCCCACAGGTGCACAGTTATAAGAATCCCCGATATCTTTTGTATCAAGAATTTTGAGCGCATCGGTAAATTTTTCACCCGTCTTTTTATCAACAAAATTTACGCTTAATCTGCCGTTTTTACGTGTTAAATTCAATTCCAGAAAGGAATTAGAGATTTTATTTTCCGTTATTTCAAGTGATGACTCAATTTTAACATTTTCAACTTGGTTAAAAGAAAACGGAGGCAAGGAGTTTACCTCTATTAGATATTCATAAGCAGGCAAATACTGTTCCGTAACGGGGATTTGCCTTGTATCGTAAAGGATTTCATCTGAAAAGGCCCTGAATTTCCTTATCAATTGCGCATTTTGCATCTTAAAATCAGTTATAATCCTTGCTGTACCTGAATATTCATAATTTGAAAAATTAAACACACCGATTTTTGAACGTGAACTTTTACCGTTTAAATTTCCGTCAATGTCTGAAACCCCTGCTGTATCAGCATTTTTAAGGTATAAACGCTTAAAATCCCTTATTAACCTATGTTTTATC
>CAQTPN010000307.1 GCA_948888345.1 uncultured bacterium
CCCAGCTTACTGCGCGTCTCTGGGAAAAGGCCCGCTCACCTGTCGGGCTTGATATACCTGTTGAAAAATCTCAATTTCTGGAAGATAAAGACGAAAATAAAAAAGCCGAACAATTAAAACTTTTATTTGTGGGTATTACCCGTTCAAAATTCGGACTTTATTTAAGCTGTTCAAATTGTGATGAGGATATGAATGTTCAGGCTATGAGTGAATATTTATCCTCGGATATTCTAAATAATTCTGATTATTGCGAAAAACAAACTTATGATATAAATCTTGATATCTATATGGATGAACTTAAACGCTCCTTGCTCTATCAAAGTTCGGAAGATGTTCAAAATGAGCTCAAACAAAGAGTGGAAGATGTTATGGTGAGTGCTTCCGATTTGAACGAATACCTTAATTGTCCGAAAAGATATTATTATTCAAATATTCTTGAAATCCCCGTATATTTTGAAGAAACAGATTTTCTCTCCTTTGGCTCTGCCGTGCATTTTACGCTTGATAAAATGGCAAAATTGGGGCAGGAGAGAGGAAAATACCCTCCAAAAGAAGAAGTTCTGGAATTTTTCAGAGAAAAAATTAATTCTCTCGGGTTTGAAGATGAAGAGGCAAGAGAAAATTATATGCAAAGGGGTGAAGAAATTTTTAATGAAAATTATTTAAATCTTATTGAAACCCCTGTTGAAAATATTATTGCAAGCGAGTTAAGGCTTGAAACGAAAGAAGAAGGTTATACGCTTAAAGGCTTTATGGACAGAGTAATTAAGGCCGGCGATAAAATTTATATATACGATTTTAAAACAGGAAGTGCAAAAAAAGTTAAGCCGGATGAAAATTATCACAACCAATTAAGATTTTATAAGTATTTATATGAAAAAATCCATCTTGAAACCGAAGTATTTGACTGCGCGCTTTTATATGTTGAAAAAGGCTTTAACTATTCTTATGCAAATTTATGTAAAGAGGATAATGCTGAAATTGAAAATAAAATCAAAGATTTTGTTTCAAATGTTAAGAATTTAAATTTTGACCCGACACCCTCGACAGATAACTGTAAACACTGCCCATACACCCTCATTTGCTCCCTTGCAATGAAGGATTAATTTTCATTATAATATGTATAAATTTTTAGTTTATTGTTTTTATCAAATGAAAATTTTACAGCCCCGCTGTCTTTTGTAGAATAGATTTTACTTTCTGCATCTTCAAGCATTTTTAATGTTTCAATATTCGGGTGTCCGTAATGATTTAAACCTGTTGAAATTATTGAATATTCAGGCTTTAAATATTCAAGCATATTTTTATTAACTACCCCTTTTGCTCCGTGATGCCCCACCTTTAAAATTTTTATTCCTTCAGGCACATCTTTTTTTACCGCACTAAAAGCCTTTATTCCGCCATCCCCCATAAAAAGCGCGTAATTGCCCTTATGATTTACAAGGGTTATTACAGAATTTTCATTATCATCCTCTTTTGAAATTTTTGGATTGTGCGGTATAAGGGTTTTAACTTCAAAATCATCCCCCTCTTTATATATTGTTTCGTTTTGTCCTATCCTGTATTTAATATTATGTTTTTTCATATAGCTGAATATACCGCAGGAATTAAGTGTATCGCAGTTTTCTCTCTGCACTATAACATTTTTCACTCTGATATTTTGAAGAATATCAACCGTTCCGCCTGAATGGTCACTGTCAAAATGGGTGATAATGAGATATTCAAGCTCTCTGATATTTTTATCATAAAGATATTCAAGTGTTACGCGTTTGGCTCCGGAAACCCCTTTATAAAGATCGGAAGAGCGTCGTGTAGGGAAAGAGTGTAGATCTCGGTGGTCG
>CAQTPN010000308.1 GCA_948888345.1 uncultured bacterium
GGATGTAAGCAGAACTATTAAAATATTTGCAGCACAGGAAAATATAAGCGTGGCTGAGCTTGTAAGAAGGTTTGCCAAATATTCGGGCAAAGAATACTCAACACAATCTTTTTCAAACAGACTCAGAAACGGCACCGTGCATTATAACGAAGTAGAACAAATTGCAAAAATGCTTGGTTATAAAATAAAATTTGAAAAAGTGGACGATAATTAGCTTTATTATTATTTCTTGGTCATTTAAATTCCTATCTTTTTGTAAACAATCTTTCACTATATATACAAATGCTCACTATATATACAAATTATAACACCCTTTGCAAAAAATGCAAGAAGAATATACCATTTAAAAATGGACGTAAAAAAAGTTTTAATCATTCTTGCTGCAAAGGAAGGAATAAATTCTTCCGAGCTTGTTAGACGCTTAGCCAATTATACCGGCGAAAAAATCTCTGTAACCTCATTTTTAAACAGAATGAATACAGGAACAATAAGATATAACGAGGTTGATAAAATCGCAGAAATGTTAGGCTATGAGATAGAATTTAAGAAAAAACAATAGATTTCAAACTTTCCAAACTATAATAAATTCAAGATAAACAAAAGCCTCCTCATTTTCAAGGAGGCTTTTAAATTAAACTTATTTTGCCATTGCACCTTTAACTATTTCAGCAAAACTGTCAGCTTTTAAGCTTGCCCCGCCGACAAGCGCACCGTCTATATCGGATTGAGCCATCTGTTCAACGATTGTTTCGGGCTTAACGGAACCGCCGTATAGAATTCTGATAGCATCAGCAGCTTCTTTTCCCGCTTCTTTTTCAACAACGCTTCTTATGTGCTTAATTACTCTGTTTGCTTCGGTTGAATCGCAGGTTTTGCCTGTGCCGATAGCCCAGATGGGTTCATAAGCAATAACTGATTTTTTAACTTCGTCAGCTGATAGGCCTTTAAGAGCTTCAGAGATTTGTTTTGCAATATGAGCATCGGTTACGCCTTGTTCTCTTTGTTCTAAAGTTTCGCCGCAGCAAATAATCGGGATAATACCGTTATCTAAGATAACTTTAGCTTTTTTATTAATCATTTCATCTGTTTCACCAAAATATTGACGACGTTCAGAGTGTCCGATTATTATATATGAAATTTCAAAATCTTTAAGCATATCGATAGCAATTTCACCTGTAAATGCGCCTTTTGCTTCATAATAAACGTTTTGAGCAGCAAGTTTAATTCTTCCGCATCCGCAGTGGCAGATTTCTTCATTAACAGCACCCAATGAAGTAAACACAGGAGCTACAACAATTTCAGGTAATTTAGCAATATCAAGCCCGTCTACTTTTTCTCTTATCCCTTTAATTAATTCTTTTGATTGAGCACAGTTGTTGTGCATTTTCCAGTTTCCCGCAATAATCGGTTTTCTTGTCATAATAAAAACTCCTTATAAAATTTATTAGCTCTTAAAGCACCTTTATAGTAACATGAAAATACAAAAAGGAGGAGGAAAATTTTTTATGAAAATATGGCATCCCTTCACACAGCACGGACTAAATGAACCCATTATAGAAATTGAAACAAGCAAGGATGAATTTTTAATAACAAAAACCGGTGAAAAAATTATAGACGGAATTTCATCTTGGTGGGTAAATACCCTCGGGCACAAAAACCCGATTATAGCAAAAGCCATTCAAGATGAAGCCCAAAAACTGCACCAGATAATATTTGCAGGCTTCACTCACAAACCCGCGCTTGATGTTGCAGAACATTTAAAAGGTTTTTTGCCTGAAAATTTCAGCCGGATATTTTTCTCCGATTCAGGCTCAACAAGTGTCGAGGTGGCACT
>CAQTPN010000309.1 GCA_948888345.1 uncultured bacterium
TATTTTGCCCATTCTAAAAATTCATCATTTTTTATTGATTTTTCAAATTCTTCTTTTGAAACAAAAAAATAATTAACGCCATGAACTTCGCCCTGGCGGGGTTTTCTGGTTGTTTCAGAAATTGAATAAATTATATTATGATTATTTTGGAAAAATTTTTCTAAAATGGTGCCTTTACCTACTCCTGAAGGCCCCGTTATTATGAATAATTTTCCGCATTTTATATTTTCCATTTGTAAATTATACACTAAATTTGCGGATAAAAAAAGATGGCAAATTTGCCATCTTTCATATTTTAATTAAAAAAGCTGTCTTCAATGCTTTTTATAATCTTGCCTTTTGCGCTCGGTTCATTGGCTTGATGGAAAGGCAATTCTACGGGTTTTCCGGTTGTTTTTTGGGTGTTGCCCTCATTATTTTCAGGCTTGGTGTTGTCATTTGCCGGAGTATCATTGGCTGCTTTTTCGCCTGTTATATTTTCATAAATTTGTGTCATTGAGATTTTTAGAGTATTTCTGCTTTCATATTCTTTTGAATACGGTTCGCCTTCAAATGCCATAGCTTGCTGCATTTCATCTACTGAAGCAAAGGTTATAACCCCGTCCATTGTATCATCAACCTCTTTGGCTTCATTGTCTGTGCAGTCCATAATGTCTGCAACCGTATAATATGCTTTTATTTCATCTATATCAATGGCGTTGTCACCGTTTAAATCCATAAATTTGAAGGTTGTTTCAAGCATTTGCATTGCAAGTTCATCATCTTCGCTTATTTTATCCCCTTCTGTCCCGGCAAATGTATTATTTTCAAGGATTTCTCTTTGCTTAAATTCATCAAGGGTTATTTTGCCGTCTTTTTCAATTGTATCATAGCTGTCTAAATTGTTTTGAGAAAGCTCTTGAAGAGATTCACTGTAATTTTTGCCTTCCTGCATAAATGAAAAGCTGCCTGCGTTATTAAGAGCCTTTTTATAGTTTGCTTCAAATGCTTCGTCCCATTCTTCCTGATTGAAAGAATCGCCTACACTTGCAATTTCTTGAAGTGTATTTTCTTCTACGGCTTTTTGTTCTGAGGATTGCCAGATTGTAAACTGGTCGTAAGAATTAAACTGACTGTCTTTTGCTATGGTTTGAGTTTTGCCTGATGATTGTGTTTGTCCTTGAACATAGCCTGTGTTTAAATTTACTGAAAAATCAGTCATTTTGGTAATTCCTCTTTAAAAACTCTCTTTTATTTATAAAAACGTTTTCTTTTTTGGAATTGCCTTTTTGCAAGCTAAAATATTAAGAAATATTAAAGACCGGAGAATTTAATTTTCTCCGGTCTTTTGATTTTAAACTTCAATATATTCTTTGAGCCTTTTTGAACGGTTTGGATGGCGCAATTTCCTTAAAGCTTTTGCTTCAATTTGACGAATTCTTTCGCGGGTAACACCGAACAATTGGCCCACTTCTTCCAAAGTTCTCTGTCTGCCGTCATCCATGCCGAATCTCAGTCTTAAAACATCTCTTTCGCGGGGCGAAAGGCTGCCTAAAACTTCGGCTAAATCTTCTCTTAATAATTCATGGGCTACCGTTTTTACGGGAGCATCAGCGTCTTTATCTTCAATAAAATCACCAAGCCTTGAATCTTCTTCTTTACCTATCGGGGTTTCAAGAGACAGCGGTTCTTGAGCAACTTTAATTATTTCTCTTAATTTGTTGATTGAAATTCCCATTTCAACTGATAACTCTTCTTCGGACGGTTTTCTTGCCAGTTCCTGAGCTAATTTTCTTGTAACTTTTTTAAGCTTGTTAATTGTTTCAACCATATGAACAGGAA
>CAQTPN010000310.1 GCA_948888345.1 uncultured bacterium
TAAAGCAACAAATGCTCATGAATTTTTGAACCTTGCAAAAACTACAATTTCTAATACTATGGAAATTGCAAGACATACAGGCATTCCTATAATGACAGCATCAGGTGTTAATGCCGATACTGCTCCTTTAGCATTTGCTGCAGGCGCAAGTGCTGTTGGTGTTGGTTCAGCTGTTAACAGACAACAAACTCAAATTGCAATGATTAATGCAGTTAGAAAAATTATTGGTTCAATTGCTTACAGAGATTCATTCAGACGTGATTTATATGAAGCAAACCAACATTTGCTTGTTAAGTAATTAATAGGCCAAGTAGCTAAATAGAAGTTTAAGCCGCTTTTAAATCAAATTAAAAGCGGCTTTTAAATTGTTTTTTTAAGACTTGTTTTAAGCAATAAATAGCTCTTCTTAACTTTTGGTTAACTGTGAAGATGCTTATTTATTTTTCTTTGTCATATCATCAATTATATTTGAAATTTTCTGTGGCATAAAACCCTGGCATGTATTCCAAATTAAAGTCTGTACTGCGGTTTCAGGATTATTATAATTTCCTTTTAATTTGCACACACCCTTTAGTAAATCTATTGTACCATCGGGGCATGAATCAAAATGTCCGCAATTCTGGCATACTTTTAATATAAAACCTTTAGATTTTAACTTTCTTGAAATATCTTCCATTGCATCGTACATTCTTAAATGTGCATCTGATACAAATCTTTTCTTTTTAAATCTGAAAACCACTTTTCTCATGCCATCTTCAGATACTAAATCCAATTTACAGATTAAATCTTTTTTACCGTCTGATACTATTGAATTTACAGTGGCTGAATTTACATTTTCATCTTCCGTTATTTGTTTTTGAATACCTTTTAATGATATTTTCTTTGTTACTACTTTAAAATTCAGCATAAAGGAACAAAGAGGGTATAAAATAAGGTACATTAATGATTTAAAAGGAAGCCTTGCAGCTAAAATTCCCGTACAGGTGCTGAATAATCCTAAAACTCCAAGATGGAGTACATATTTAAACCCTATGCCGGATTGAAACGTAAATGAAGAATACATTAATGCCGCATATACTATAAGTGCAAAAAGTGCCCCCGGTTTTAGGGTTGAAAATACAAATTCAATAAAATACCATGGTTTTTTGTGTAATAAGGGCAGATAATATTTAAACAGAGAATATCTTGAAGATAAATTTGCAGTGCTTGCATCAAAGTTTTCAACATCAATGCAGGATTCCATAAAAGGGCAATACATGGGTTTTAAATCATTGCTTGCAAGGAAAAGAGAATATTTTAATTCATCATTTCTTGTTTCAAAGCAAATTCTGCCCGTTTTTTCAAGCACATCTGCTGTTATTGCGCAGTTTCCGCCGTCAATTACCTGAGACAGGTCAAACATTCTTCTTGCAATATTTACCGTATTATTTACAAAAAGCTGTTTTGCGTTTAAAATTTCATATTTTAATTTATAGAATAAACTTTGAGAGGCAGTTTTAACATTTAAGCTTCCGGTTAAAATAGTATTTGGTTCATATATGCTCTTATTTACAAGTTCTAAATAATTTTCATTAACAGTTCTGTCTGCCCCCAAAAATACAAATGCATCAAATTTATTTTCAGGTAAAAGTTTTTCTATAAAAACAGATATTGCTTTATCTTTTGAAAAAAATTCAGGATTTTCGATGTAATGAATTATTGCGCCGTATATGCACTCAGGGAGAAAATTAACCGAATCTTTTTCTCTTTGAACAATAACATGTACTGAATAATTTTGTTTTGAATAGGTCTGATTATTTAAAGATTTTAATAAATCT
>CAQTPN010000311.1 GCA_948888345.1 uncultured bacterium
AAAAAAATGAAATTTGGCTTGAAGGGGCTTTGGCTAAGATTTTAACCTATCCTTTATTATTTGAAATTTATGGCTATGATTACACCCCTGATGATATGGAAGAGCCGCCCGAAGGATACTTTTATTTGCCTGATATAAGAGATAGGGCATTTTGGGGAAGCCCTGACGGCACATTTGGGTATTTAAAACCAACTTTGCCGAATATTCAATTTATAAATAATGTGCAAGGTGATTTAAAAAACACAGGGACACCGGGGCTTGCAACAACTGGTACTGCAAATTGGCAGGGGGTTATTGCCAAAGCAAGTTTGCAAAATGCCATTTATCAAGACGATGCAACAGTCCGTACCCCGTCAATTAAATGCAGGGTTAAAACAAGATATAAATAAATCAAAGGAAAATAAAATGACAGGAATAGATGTAAACCCATATAATAACCAAAATTCAACACTTTCAAATATTGGAAGCCCGATTTTTTGCTTCACAAAAAGCGAGTGTGTTTTGAAAAAAAATGAAATTTGGCTTGAAGGGGCTTTGGCTAAGATTTTAACCTATCCTTTGTTGTTTAAAGAATACGGCTATGATTACACCCCTGATGATATGGAAGAACCGCCTGAAGGTTATTTTTATTTACCTGATTGGAGGAATAGAACTCCATGGGGAAGCCCTGATGGCACATTTGGGTATTTGAAACCAACTCTACCAAACATAACCGGTAACTATAATGATAATTATGGGGGCAGAAACGTTAGTTATACCGGCGCATTTTCGGGTTCAAGCAAAAATTATAATTGGAGTCCAAACTCAGGGCAATATACTAACGGAAATATAAACTTTAATGCTCACAACTCAGACCCGATTTATCAAGACGGCGCAACCGTTCGCACCCCTTCAATAAAATGTAGAGTGAAAACCAGATATCAATAAAATTAAGGAGAAATAAAAATGCAGATATATCATTTTGATAAAAAAACAAAAGAATTTACTTTTGCGGTACTGGCCGAGGCAGACCCGGAAGAAACAAAACTTAAAGGTGAGCTTGTGCCCTTGGTGCCAGCCTATGCAACAATTATTGCCCCACCTGAAGTTAAAGAAAATGAAGCAGCAGTATTCAATATTAAAGATGGCAAATGGGAGATAAAGCCCGATTATCGCAAGAATTTTAAGCTTGTAACTACTGAATTTAATATTCAAGATATCAAAACCATAGGCGAAATCAATGATGGTTTTGTTGTTTCAAATGAAATAGCAAAATTAATAGAGGAAAACCCGGAGCGTTTTAAAATCGGCAATGGCAAGGTTGTAGAAAAAACCCCGGCTGAAATCGAGGCTGAAACTGCTGAGGCTGAAAGGCAGGCAAGAATAACCGAAATCAAAGCAGAGCTTGAAGAGATAGACAAGGCTTCACAAAGGAGTTCCAGAGCAATTTCCCTTTGTATCTTAAACAACAAAACCCCAAACCCTGATGATGTTGAAAAACTTTCAGAATTTGAAAGACTGGCAGAGGCTTTAAGAGCAGAATTGCAAGGATTATCTGATGAAGAGATACCGTTTTAAAGCTTAATTTTATCAGGAATTTCAAAAGCTGAAAACTCTTGTTTAAGCTGATTTAAGCAGTTCTCGCACACATTAATATTCATAAATTTACCATCTTGTGATGCTATATGAATATCAAAATTAGCGGGGGCATCACATATAAAGCAAGGTATATCTACTTTTTTACCATATTTAAAAACTTCCAACATATAAAAATTTTAGCATAAACAGAAAGGTTTAAGAATTATGAATTTT
>CAQTPN010000312.1 GCA_948888345.1 uncultured bacterium
TAACAAAAAATTTTATTCAGATGTTTTTGAACAATAACAGAGGATAAAATTTATGAGAATAACAGGAATTTTTTCAAATTATACAAAAAACTTAAATTTTGGTGCAAAAAATCAACAAATAAAACCAAAAAATCTGTCTAAAAAGCCGGAAACAGATATTTTCTTAAAAACACCCGATAGAATTTCAAGAAAATATCATAAAAGCGGTAATATAGCATGTGAAAGCATATACAAGGATGAAAAACCATATAAAGACACCTGGTTTGATGCAAACGGAAAAGCCCAGTGGGTGCGCTATTTTGACGGTTCATTTGATTTATCAAGAAACCCTTGGCATGATTGGAAAAAGGCACCGCATATAGAATTAACAAAAACTGAAAACGGAAAAACAATCAGACTTTATGCAGAGCCTGCAATTGAGCCAAAAGACGGTAAAAAGGGTAAAGGCGGGGGTTTTCATCTGGGTATAACAGATAAAAACAGCCACAGCCTTCGTTCTTCGTTGTATGTAAATGAAAACGGTGAATTTTCAGATTACAACGATGAAAATTTACCACTCCTGAAAGATGCACTGGAAGAACTTTTAGAGATTATATCAAGCGATGAATATAAAGATGATTTTGGAAGTTCAAGGCAGTTTAATAAAGGTGTAAAAAAAGCCATTAAATATATCGAAAACAAGGAAAAACAAGCTTAATTATTTTTATAGTGTTTCAAGGAGCTGCAAAAATTTTTTAACATCATTTGTAATAATCAAATCGGGATTTTTAATTACAAATTGTTCTAAAATTCCGCGTGCAGGAACGATATTACCCTCTTTAGCATAGATTATCCCGATGATTATTGCATTAAAAGGATTTATACTAAGATTTTTCAGCAAAAATTCCTTTCTTGAAGAGACAACACCGAGAAGTTCATAGGTCCTGACCAGATTTTTATAATATTCAAACTTCATGCAATCAAGCTGAATTGCCCTCTCAAAGCAGGTTTGCGCCATCAGTGTAAAATCGGCATCCGCGCGCGTTAAATTTCTGCCTCTTTGAATTTCTCCAAAAATAAGGTAAACTTTGCCCAAATTATTGTAATAAACTGCTGTAGATTGAGAATTCGGATTCAGGGCAATTGCAATCTTAAATTCTTTTAAGGCAGCAAAATAATCCTGCTCTCTAAAGTAATTTGCCCCGCGTCTGTTGTGCCAGTTAGCATTTTTTGCCGCATCTACGGGCTGTGTTACTGAAACCTCATTTAAATCCGCAAAAACAGGGGTACAAAACAACAATAATATTATAAGAAGGAAATTTTTCTTCATATTTATATATTAATTTCCAAATTCTCTTTGGCAAATTCTGCAAAATCCGTAAGTGTTGTAAATTCCTTTTCAAGCATATCCAGAATTCCGTCATCATAATTGGGGTCATAGTGGAAGAAGAAAAGTTTTTTTGCCTTTGCAAATTTTGCCGTTTCAATTGCCATATTAAAGGTAGAATGCCCGAAGCCCTGTTTTGGCAGAATTGGCGATATATAGTCCTGATGGGTATACTGGGCATCATGAATTAAAATGTCTGCACCATGAGCAAATTCAATAAATTTCTTATCACAGCCTATATAGCTTTCTTTATCGGTTGCATAAACTATGGTTTTTCCCGCATATTGAATTTTTACACTTAAAGAGCCGTCTTTAGGGTGTGCCGTTGTTTTATAAACAGATATTATAATATCCTCTTTATGTTCTTCTATATTAAATTTAGAAGCCTCTATAAATTCTTTTTTATTGTCCG
>CAQTPN010000313.1:0-355 GCA_948888345.1 uncultured bacterium
AGCAGTAGCAACAACAAGCTTATCGATTTTAATTTCATTTGTTAAGTCTTCTCTAAGCTGTGTTTCAGATACACCATTCTGTTTTAAGATTTCCTGTAATCTTTCTTCTGTGCCGATTTTATCAACGATTTCTTTTCTTTTTGCCTTGATATCAGCGGCAGATACGGTGATTTTATGTTTTTTAATCTGCTGTTCAAGAATTTTTTTAACTATAAGTTCATTTGTAACCCTATCCTTTGTCATAAGGCCTATATAGCTGTTTGGAGCCTTTGCTTCAGGCGCAAATTGCTTTAACTGCGGGCTGTTCATCTGAGCATTATAAACTTTTTCATATTCAGCTTTTGTAATTGGCTCC
>CAQTPN010000313.1:365-1777 GCA_948888345.1 uncultured bacterium
AGATATATAATAAAACAAATCCGCCAATATGTTAAATATTTCATCAAATTCAAGGTTATTTTTCTTCATCAAAAGTATGCCTTTTGTACCTTTGACTGATTTTGGCGGGTTTGTCCACTGAAAATATTTTGTAATATTTAAATCAATTTTTCTTTTCAAAATAAGCCATTCCTGCATAGTAAAAGGGGTATAAATCCTTATATTATCAGGGGTTTCACGGATTTGCGTAATATTAACCGATGTGGCAAGAAGCCTTAAACGTATTAATTTTACAAGATTTTCAACACTTTCAGGCAATTTTGAAAATCTGTCCCTAAAACTTGCAGTCATATTTTCAAGCTCGGAAATATTTTTAACGTCTGAAAGCCGCTTATATTCAAGCATTTTCTGCTCATAAGAGCCTACCCAATCATCAGGAATATATGCTGTAGCTTTAATATCAACAATACAAGGTTCTTTTTTGGTCTCGGCTTCAATTTTTTCATACGGTGAACCTGCCTGTTTTTGCTGGGTTTTAAGCTCATTTACACATTCTTCAAGAAGGTTTACATAAGTGTCGAAACCGACATTTACCATATGCCCGTGCTGTTTTGCACCCAAAATATTCCCGACACCCCTGATTTCAATATCCCTCAGTGCTATTTGATACCCGGAACCTAAGCTTACAAAGTCTTTTATCGCAGACAATCTCTTGAAAGCATCTTGAGAAAGCTCTTTTGACTTTTTATAAAAACAGTAGCAGAAGGCCTGTCTGTCGGACCTGCCGACCCTTCCCCTGAGCTGATAGAGCTGAGCGAGGCCAAAACGGTCTGAATCATTGACTATTATTGTATTTGCATTTGATATATCAAGCCCTGATTCAATAATAGTCGTACAAAGAAGCAAATCATATTCTTTCATTGCAAAATCGTACATAATTTTTTCAAGCTCATGCTCTCCCATCTGACCGTGCGCAACGGCTATACGCGCGTTGGGAAGGAGGTTTTGCAGATAATCAGCCACCGTATGTATGCTCTCCACACGGTTGTGAACAAAAAAGACCTGCCCATCCCTTTGCAGTTCGTGGTTTACAGCATTCTTTAAAAGTGCCTCGTTAAATTCTCCGACATAAGTTTTCACAGGAAGCCTGTTTTTAGGGGGCGTATTGATTAAACTCATATTTTTCAACCCGGATAGAGCCATATTAAGGGTTCTGGGGATTGGAGTGGCTGACATTGCAAGTATATCAATATTTTCACGGAAGCGTTTCAGCTTTTCCTTATGTGCCACGCCGAATTTATGCTCCTCATCTATTACAAGAAGTCCCAAACTCTTAAATTCACGGTCAAAAAGCAGGCTGTGCGTACCTATTACTACATCACAAACCCCTGTTTTCAGCTCCTCTATTGTTTTCTTACGCTCTTTAAGGCTTT
>CAQTPN010000314.1 GCA_948888345.1 uncultured bacterium
ACATTCTGGATGCATACGGCGGAGTAGGCACAATCGGAATATTTTTATCAGACAGAGCAAGAAAAATTACACTTGTTGAAGAGTGTGAAAGTGCCGTGATTGATGCTAAAGCCAATTTTAAGCTTAACAACTGCAAAAATTATGAAGTATTTTTAGGGGATGCGAAAAATATTTTTAAAGATTTCTTGAAAACTGCCCCGAAAGATAAAAAAATCTTTGATTTTGCTATTTTGGACCCGCCAAGAAAAGGCTCTGATAAAGAAGCTCTTCAAATTATATCAAAACTTGCAAAAAAGATAATTTATATATCATGCAACCCTTCGACCCTTGCAAGAGATGCAAAAATATTAGAAGAGCTTGGTTTCACTCTAAAAAGCCTTCAAGGGGCAGATATGTTTCCATTTACACATCATATTGAAAGTGCAGCGTATTTTGAATAGTTTTTTTATAAAATCCCTTGGCTGCAAAACTAACCATATAGAAGGGCAGCTGATTTATCAAGAACTCATAAAAGCAGGGTATACGCCGGCTAAAGATGAAAACAGCTGTGATTTTTTTATTTTGAATACCTGCTCAGTCACATCTCATGCAGATAATCAGGCTCTTTATATTATAAAACAGTTCAGGCTCAAAAATAAAAATGCCAAAGTGATTTTAACGGGCTGTTTTGCTCAGACTGCAGCCAATAAAGAGGAATTAAACGCAGATATAATACTCGGGAATGATGAAAAACTTGAGATAGTTAAATATTTAGAATATGCTAAAAATGGAATACAAAATGCTGAAATGCAGGTATATGTTGAAAATATTTTCAACATAAAAAAATTTCATCATAAAAATTTAGAATTTTTAAATACAACAAGACCCAGCATAAAAATTCAGGAAGGATGCTCAAACAGATGCTCTTATTGCATCATCCCCTATGCAAGAGGAAATTCCCGTTCAGAAAATCTTGAAAATATTATTGAACAGATAAATTATCTTACGGAAAATAATTACAAAGAGGTTGTGCTTGTCGGCATACATATAGGGGAGTGGGGCAGAGAAATCAATAAAAAACTGATTGATTTATTAAAAAGAATTGAAGATACAAAAATTTTAAGATACAGGCTCGGTTCATTGTATGTAACAGAAATTGATGAAGAATTAATTGAATTCTTGAAAAAATCGGAAAAATTCTGCACTCATTTTCATCTTTCCCTGCAGAGTATGTGCAACAAAACGTTAAAGAATATGAATCGCTTTTATACTGCAGAATATGCCAGAGATGTCATATATGAATTGAACAAAAATTTCAATCTGCCATTTCTTGGATGCGATATTATAACCGGTTTTCCTGATGAGAGCAGTGAAGATTTTGAAATTACATATAATGAACTTAGAAACTCAGGATTAAGTTTTATTCACAGTTTTCCGTATTCAAAGCGAAATGGCACTCCTGCCTGCAATATGCCAAATCAGGTATATGAACATGTTAAAAAAGAGAGAACAAAAAAACTTATCGCGCTTTCAAATATACTGCATGAAGATTTTTTGAAAAAAAATAAAAATACCATGCAGGAGGTTTTATTTCAAAAAAAATCAAAGAAAAACGGTAAATACCTCGGTATTACAAAAAATTATATAAAGGTTTATAAAAAAAGCGATATAGACCTGTGGAACACTGTTGAAATTTTAAATCTTGCAGATTATGAAATTGAATAAAGCTTGGTGTTTTTTATAAATACAAAGAATTGTAAATAAATGTAACAAATTTTATATATTTTCCA
>CAQTPN010000315.1 GCA_948888345.1 uncultured bacterium
CTCGCGACATCTTCCTTGGCAAGGAAGCATTCTACCACTGAATTACTCCCGCATTTATTATTTATTCTTGCCTTGTGAAATTATCTTACAATGCTTATAAAAAAATTTCAAGCAATTTTTTAAAAAAAATAAAATATCTCTATAAAATGCAGAATCATCAGTATTTCACACACCCGGTAAAAACAAAATTTCACTTAAATTATTTTTTGTAATAAAATATTGTCATGAAATATTTAAAGGAGATTTACCCATGAGAGATTTATCACCATTACACAAGGAAAGATTAACTTATAAGCCAAAGCTTGCAGGCGCACTTAAATCAGGCATTCAAAATATTAAAATATCTAAAGGTGCCCCGACAAGTGCCGTTAAAGATGCTTCAGATATTCAAAACCTGTTTTCGCATGTTTATGGCGAACCAATTGTTACATTTGATACATTAAACGGTTCTTCTTTAAATTTAGAAGCCAAAAATGTTGGCGTTATTCTGTCCGGCGGACAGGCTCCCGGAGGACACAACGTTATAGCGGGTCTTTATGATGCGCTTAAAGCTGCAAATTCTAAAAATGAACTTTACGGTTTTTTAGGCGGCCCTTCAGGAATTGTTGATTCTAAATATGTTAAATTTGATGATGAATTTATTAATAAATACAGAAACACAGGCGGGTTTGATATCATAGGCTCCGGCAGAACAAAGCTTGAAACAGAAGAGCAGTTTGAAAAAACCCTTGCAAATTGCAAATCTTTAAATATTAATGCAATTGTTATAATCGGCGGAGATGATTCAAACACAAACGCCTGTATGCTTGCTGAATGGCTAAAAGCAAAAAACACCGGCATTCAGGTTATCGGCTGCCCGAAAACAATCGACGGCGACCTTAAAAATGACCAGATTGAAATCTCATTCGGCTTTGATACAGCAACAAAAACTTACGCAGAATTAATCGGAAACATCCAGAGAGATGCAAACTCCGCTAAAAAATACTGGCACTTTGTAAAATTAATGGGAAGAAGTGCAACACATGTCGGTTTAGAGGTTGCTCTTCAAACTCAACCAAACATTTGCTTAATTTCAGAAGAAGTTGAAGCAAAAAAACAATCTCTTGAAAACATTGTGGATTATATTGCAAACATTGTTGCAGAACGCGGAAACGCAGGTAAAAACTTCGGCGTTGCACTAATTCCGGAAGGTTTGATTGAATTCATTCCTGAAATGAAAACCATGATTCAAAACCTGAATGACCTTCTTGCTGTTTTAGAAAAAGATGAAACTTTTGTAAATGCTCAAAATGTTGATAAATATCAAATTATAGGTTCAAAATTAAACCCTGAAAATGCAAAAGTATTTAAAAGCCTTCCTGATATGATTAAAGCACAGCTATTAATGGATAGAGACCCGCATGGCAACGTTCAGGTATCAAAAATTGAAACAGAAAAGCTTTTAATTGAAATGGTAAAAGTAAGACTTGCCCAATTAAAAGCAGAAGGCAAATATACGGGTAAATTCTCTGACCAGGCTCATTTCTTCGGCTATGAAGGAAGATGCGCAATGCCTTCAAACTTTGATGCAGATTACTGCTATTCATTAGGCTACAATGCTTTTGCATTAATTTCAGCAGGCTTAACCGGATATCTTTCTTCCGTTAAAAATCTGACAAAACCGGCTGATAAATGGCTTGCAGGCGGAGTTCCTTTAACCATGATGATGAATATGGAAAAACGTCACGGCAAAATGAAACCGGTCATCCAAAAAGCCCTTGTAGAG
>CAQTPN010000316.1:0-268 GCA_948888345.1 uncultured bacterium
CTTGCTCCCCCGGTCAAACTGTTACTCAAGTAAGTATCAAGCTTGCCGGTTTTTTGATCAAAAGCTACAGTTTTAGATATAATTGAACTAGTCCCAACAGTTTTCCCAATCTCTGTATAGCCCTCACAATAGGACGTCTTAATACCATTTTCATCCAGAGAGATATTTCTAAATCTGTCTCCGTTTGGCAAACATTCTCTAATCTCCCTTACAATACCATTTTGAATTTTGCATTCTCTTGTAATATCTTGACCATCAACTATAAAAT
>CAQTPN010000316.1:278-1750 GCA_948888345.1 uncultured bacterium
GTACTGCATTCCTTGGCTGAAATTGCCATTTTACGAACCTGTTCATCGACATATTCTTTAAACTGTTCTTCGGTTAACTGTGCTTTTAACTGCTTATTGTGCTCACCGGCACGTTCAAAAGCTGCATACGCAACTTCACGGCGATCATGCGGTTCTTTTGTTGCCCTTATTTCATTAATTACATCGGGCCCGAAAAAATCAGTTTTATATCCCGTCAACGGTTTTTGTTCTTGTTTTGTTTTTATTTCTTCTTTTTTACCATGCTGTTCGGGTTTTTTCTCCGGTTCGGTTTGTTCTTGCTTGCCGGGTTCGTTTTTACTCTCGGGCTGCTTTTTTACATCCGGCTCAGCTTTATCACCGGATTTAATTTCTGTTTTACCATCATTTTCGGGTTTTTGTCCGCTGCCGGGTTCAGACTTTGGTTCTGCACCGTTAGCTTTTTTCCTATCCTTATTTTTTGGTACCGGCTTGTCAGTTTCCTTCTCCGGTTCGCCGACAGAAGACTTTTGCGATTCCTCGGGTGTGCGTTTTGGCATTTTCTTTTTCTTTGGCGCTCCTTCTGAAGCATCTTTCGCATCTTTCAACTCCGGCGCATTTTCAGACTTTTCTGACCCTTGCTGCCCAATCGGCGTGTTATCGGAACTCTGCTGTCCGCCGCCGGAAGGCTTTGCAGGTTCCTGACTCCTGCTCTGCACCGCATCGCTTTCAGCAGGTTTAACGGAAGCTGTTCCGACTTTTTCTTTGCCGGCTTTAATTTTATTATTTATATCTTCGCATTGAAGTTTTTCATTGCCGTTCCATAAAGATTTCACCTTAGAAACAGTGTATTTAAAGCCTTCCTGAATATTTGTCCGCAATTTTAAATTTTCATCAGAAACCCCGTTAACAAATTTATTTATATTCTTTCCCTTTGAGGCTAAACCAAAAAGTGCTCCTAAAGAAGCTGCTGCCACAGCTACAGCAGCACCTAAGCCGATTGCCTTCTTTTTATTTACCTCTTTGCCGCCAATTACAAGAGTGTCGGCTTTTAATTCATTATCAGCAGATGCTTGGCTTTGAGGCTTAACTATATTTTGATTATTATTATAAAAAACCTGATTTCCCTGCATTTGGGAAAATGTCATTAATTTATTATTAACCGTAGAGCTCATACGTAACCTTATCTAAATTTAATTATCTTTTATTATTAATAAAAACGCAAAAACCTTAAAAATTGCGCAAAATATTATTTTTACACTAAAATATTTCTTGTCTTTATTTTATCAATTCCGCCCTCATAAGGCACTAAATAAAACAATCCCTGCCAGCACTAATAATTTATATATCTTTCGGCACTGCCCTCGGATAACAAACCCTGAACATCAAAATCTTTGTATTTATCCGCCTCATCTTTTATTAAAGACAGAAACATATTTTTATTAAAAAATAAAGATGTAAGATTTTTTGACCCTTCTTCTTCCTGCATAAATGCC
>CAQTPN010000317.1 GCA_948888345.1 uncultured bacterium
TCTTTTAAATTTATCAATCTCTTTATTTATATTTTTAATATCACTGCTCAAAACATTCTACCTGTAATAAATCTAGTATATTCAATTCTAATTTAGGCTGAAAAATTATGCAAATTATTAACACTTTCTTAAAATTTTAAATATTTTTTAAATATTCTTCAGGTGCTAAAATTGAAACCACTGCGGGATTTAGAAGATATTTTTGCGCAGCCTGCCTTACATCTTCTTTACTTACAGCATTGAGTTTTTCTTTATACCTTTCTTCATAATTTAAGCCCAAACCCATAATGTAATCATATCCCGCAATTGAAGCCAGCTGCATATTAGTTTGAGAAAAATATTCAAGCCGGCCCAAAATATTTTCTTTAGCACCGGTTAATTCAATATCGGATACAAAATCATCCGCCATCTTTTTAGCTTCAATTTTAAACCCTTCAAGAGACTTCAGGATATTTTTGGGTTCAGTGCCGATATAAAAATAAAATAATGAAGAATGCTTCAAAGGCTCAAGAGCACTTCTTACAGTATAAGCAAGACCCTGCTTGTCCCTTAATTCAACAAAAAGCCTTGAAGATAAGCCCGATGAACCCAAAATATTATTCATTACAACAATTTTCGGATAATCTTCGCAAAACTGCGTATCTACGATAACACCTTTAAAAATCTGAGCTTGTTTTGCATCGTTTTTAACAATTTTAAGAATTTCATCAGTATTTCCCATGGAAGGAATCGTTAACAAATCAGAAATCTCATCATTGCCGTTAGAATTTGAAGAATTCTTCATAAAATGGAATTTTTGTGCAAAATAATCCGTTAATTTATCTTCATCAGAAAAATCACCGGCAATAGATATTACTTTTTTGGAGTTCATTATTTGCTTAAGAGTGTCAAGTATATCTTGTTTTTGAATTTTATCAACATCATTCAGAGTTTTTGTAAGTGAATTTCCATAGTAATGGTCCTTATAAACCCTCTCAACAAAAGCATCGGACGCTTTAATCTGCGGCGAATCAAGGTCGGATACTATTTCGCCTTTTAACTTAAAGACTTCTTTTTCAAAGTTTTCAAATGTGGAATTTTCTAAAATATCGGATAAAATATCAAGTGCTAAATCAAAATCTTCATTGAGAAACAGGGTTGAAACCTTGATATAATCCTGCTTGCACTTAATTGAAACCTCAATTCCGTTCGTTTCAATTAAATTTGCAAGCTCTTGTGCACTCCTTGTTTTTGTACCCTTTAATAAAAGTTTAGAAAAAAGGGTGTAAATTCCTGCAAATTTTTCAGGTTTATCAATTGTAAAATAAGTACACACAGCCATTCTCGGCGTATTTTTTGTATTTTGCAGAATTATATCTATATCATTTTTCCGGATTAATTTCATTACCAAATTCTCCTTATTTTAAGCCTGTTTTAAAGTTTTGGGCATCAAAATGCTTATCGAACATTTATCAATTGTTAAATATTTTGCGGCAACTTCTTCAAGATAATCCGTATCAATATCACCAAGTGCCTTTAAATATTCATTTGCAAGTGCAACATCTTCCATCACGGTCATATAATGGCCTATTGTATCAGCTATTTCAGACACCGTTTCGGCACTTTCCGCAAAATTAACCTTAAGCCTTTTTTTAGCCTTATTAAGTTCTTCTTCGGTTATTTTGGAAAGCAGACTTATTTCGGATTTAATCTCTTCGATAACTTCATCTTTAAATGACGGGTCAAAATTTCCTTCAATAAAGAAAT
>CAQTPN010000318.1 GCA_948888345.1 uncultured bacterium
ATCAGGCGAATACATTCCATTGTATTGTCTTTTGAAGCTTCGATATGAAAAGTTATAATATCAGAACCTGCATCAATAAAATCAGGAATATATTTGAGCGGGTTTTCAATCATAAGATGAGAATCAAGGGTAATATCAAGCACTCTTCTTAAAGATTTTACAACAGGCGCGCCAATAGTAATATTCGGCACAAAATGCCCGTCCATAACATCAATATGGCTCCACTGTGCACCGGCATCAACCGTTTTTAGAATTTCAGTTTTAAGGTTTGAAAAATCAGCCGAAAGAATTGAAGGAGAAACAATATATTTATGCAGCGTGCCATCGGCAGATTTAAAAAGGTCCTTCATTAATTTATCTCCACCTTTAAAAATTCAAGCGCATGCTTTGCTGCAAGCTGTTCTGCTTCTTTTTTGGATTTGCCTTCACCTTCGGAGAGCAAAACATCATTATAATAAACACCGATAACATAGGTTTTATCATGCGCCATACCAAATTCATCCAGAACCTTATATACAGGAAGCTTATGGTTCTTGCTCTGGGTATATTCCTGTAAAATTGCCTTAAAATTGTTAAATTTTGAATTCAATACATCATCTTCAAAGTTATCAATTAAAAAATCGTATACCGCTTTTAGCCCGAGCTGCTTATATTCAAGATAAATTGCACCAAGAAAAGCCTCAAATGCGCAGGCTAAAATTGAGGGCTTCTGTCTGCCGTTTAGAGATTCTTCATTTTTTCCAAGAAGAATAAGTTTTGACAGACCGCATTTTTTAGCAAGCACAGCAAGTTCTTTATCCGAAACAGCCCATGCTCTGTGTTTTGTTAAGTCACCCTCATTTAAATTCGGAAATTTTTTAAACAAAAAATCGCTTATCGCAATCTTTAAAACGGCATCCCCTAAAAATTCAAGCCTTTCATAAGAATTTGAAACATCAAGATTGTTTTCATTCGTATAAGATGTATGCACAAAAGCCCTGTTTAGGGTATCAATATCATCAAACACAAGGCCGAATTTTTTTACAAAATTCACTAATTCTTCTTTTCTATCAAACGATATTTCCATTAAAAATTCCTACACTACGGCCTATACACCCTTTATTACATAGGTTATAAAATCAACTACAATATTATTTCCGCCCGTAAAATACGCAAGATAATAATATGCGGCAGGAAGAGCAAAAACATAAGAATCCGTTCTATCCAAAAGCCCGCCATGCCCGGGGAGGATATTACTGGAATCCTTAACGCCGGCATCTCTTTTAATTAAAGACTCGGATAAATCACCGAGCTGGGCAAATACCGTAATTAATACACCCCCTATAACAGCTTCAGGCAAAGTTAATTTAGCATAAAAAACGGAAAAAACCGCCGCAACAAACACGGCAAATAAACCGCCGCCTACGGCACCCTCAACTGTTTTTTTCGGGCTGATAACCTTTGACAATTTTATTCTGCCGAATTTTGAACCAAAATAATATGCACCAATATCCGTTGCAACAACAATTAAAAATACATATAAAAGATAATATAAGCCGTCATTTACCCCCGGGACAAAAAAGTTCACACTGTCTGAGCCCATTTGTCTCAATAAAAGGATATGACAGGGAAGCCAGCCGCCATACATAAACCCGAGTGCCGTTGTAGCAACGTTTGCAATATATGGCTGTCTGCCCATAAAAAGGACGATTAAAAATGAGGCAATAATTGCAAAAGATAA
>CAQTPN010000319.1 GCA_948888345.1 uncultured bacterium
ATTTTGGATTAAGATTAAATATTCAAAAGTTTTGGAATATCTTGAAACAAAATTGCCTGAAAGACCTTTCAATAAAGAGTTTGAAGAATTTCGCGAAGCTAAAAGGCAGAAAAAAGCAATGGTTTTTGCTGATTTTCAAAAAGGCTTAACCGCTTTACTTTTCATAGCCTTCCTTTTGACCTTTGCATATTTCTTAATCCAGTTCCTATCTGCTCCTAAGGGTATTTAGGCCCCTGAATTACCTTTATATACTGATAAAAGGCCCGCATTCGTTTGTTTGCGGGCTTTTTTGCAATAAATTGCTTAAAGCCGCAATATACATAGTATTCCAGAAGCCGAATTTCGGATAAGACGGATTCGCTTTGATTTTTAAGCAGGTACCATAGACCAAAATCTGCTCCGCAAAAGGCATCGGAAGAACCGATACATCATCTTTCGCGCTTAAAAGCTCCTTATACTTGCCATCCGCCGAAAGTGCAAAATTTCTGCTCTCGTAAAAAACCTTATAAAGTGAGTCTTTATGCCCTTTTTCAAGAACAAGCGCACCTCTTAATGTTGAATAAAAATTTCCGCAAAGCTTCCCTGATAAAAGTTCATGGGCATTTGATGTGTATAAAAGCCGTTCATTGTCTTTATATACGGATTTTATATTTCCCTTAAAGGGCAATTTATATACATTTTCGCCCTCAATTGCATCCAAAAAAGTGCATCTTTCAAGAAACGGCCAGTCATAAGAAGCCAAAACCTCGTTGTTAACACGGTTTATACCTTCCAAAATTTTCTTGTGTTCGCTTTTATAAATATTTTCAAAGCTCTGAACCGGCCTGTAATTCAGCTCTAAGAGCGCTTTGTTAAAAATTTCAAAGTAATTCATTTTTCTCCTCAACATAATCTTTAATTACAATCGGCCGAATATCGCCCGCCGTAAGACTTTCCGCGTATTCCAAATATAAATCTTCATCTCCCGTGAATCCCTCCAAAACGCTTTCATAATCGGCATTTTGGAGGGTTTTTTCGCGGGGTAAACTTTTCTTATTCGTCATAAACAATTCCTTTAAACTCAAAACCAATAATAGTAATATTTTGCCCGGTCTTATTCCCTGAAAAATGAAGCTGGATTGACTTATTAGCCTCAAATATATCTAATTTTAAACTCTCCTGTTGAATTTCAGCCCAAATGCCGCCCTGAAAATCATCTGCCCAAAAAGTATTAGAGCTTTCATCCTCTTCCCCTTCCCAAACAAGCGTTTCAGGAGATAAAACACGCACACGTTCTTCCGGCGTTGCGTTTTCGGTCACATAATCGCTGCTAACCGCGAAATTAAAGTCATTTTCAGAATTTCCCCCGCATACAATTTCAAAATCCTCGATAATTTTGCTTACGGTCGGTTTTGAAAAATTTAAAAAAGGGGTGGAAACCTTAAATTTGATTGGTTTTCCGCTAAATGTATTTCCCTTATTTTCAACAAAAATTTTTCCTCCACCTTCAGGCGAAATCGTATAAATTTCCTCAAAAACCGCAACAGCACCGGTAATTTCATACGGAATGAGCCTTGTAAACCAGCAATCAAGCTCCCAATCGTAAATCCAAACCTCTTTTTGGCCCGTCTCGCCTGAGATTGGCGGAAATACCCAGATTTGATTTTTTAATTCAAGCGCGGCTAAAATCACCTCTCTAATGCGTGATTTATCAAGCTTTTTGAAGTATTCTGT
>CAQTPN010000320.1 GCA_948888345.1 uncultured bacterium
TCGTATAATCTGGAAAATATTAATAATCTTTTAACATCTTTTGCAGCTGAAAATTGCCCCGAAAGTGCAATTATTGCAGATTTAAACACAGAGCAGATTAAAAAACTTCAAGATATTGTTGATGTTATTAAGTTTTAAAAATATTTGCTATAATAATTTAAAGATTATTTTGGAGAAATTATGAGGAAGTTGAGTTTTGATACACCTGAAAAGGCCCTTGAATTCCTGCTTGATGGGAATAGAAAATTTATTGAGGGAAAGCCTGAAATAAAAAATTACTGTTTTGATTCAATGCTAAAAAGCCTGGAAGAAGGCCAAAAACCATACGCGATAGTTTTAACCTGTTCCGATTCAAGAGTTTGTCCTGAAATTTTGTTTGATACAGGCTTAGGAGAGCTTTTTTGCGTTCGCACGGCAGGAAATACAATCGGGCCGAATGTTTTAGAGAGCATTGAATATGCCGTAAAAAAATTGGGGATAAAACTCCTTATAATTTTGAGCCATCAAGATTGCGGCGTTATGAAATATGCGCTGAGTGCTCCTTTATACAATGATTGCTTTGAAAATCTCATTTATCAGGTACAATCGGTAAAGCATGAAAAAGGGGTAGAAAATTATGATATTCTTGCAAAAGAGTATCTGGAAGTATGCAAACACAGGCTTATTGTAAAATCGAACATTATAAAAGATGCCCTTGAAAATAAGGGCTTAAAAATTGTTAAAACATATTTTGATATCGAAACAGGACGGATAAATATTATATCTTAGCCTTTTGATTTTTTAAGCAAGGCTTGAGATTTTTATTTTCTTGAGCCTTTTTTGAATTTCAAGAGCATCGGGCATGTTTTTTGTTAAAAGGTTATAAAATGCCTGCTGATGGTTTTTGTGTACTGTGTGCGTTAATTCATGCAAAATAACATAATCTATAAATTCATCATCCAGCGCAACAAGGTTTAAATTTAAATTAATATTATTCCTGTAAGAGCAGCTGCCCCAAACTGTTTTCTGGTTTTTTATAAAAAGTTTTCTGTATTTAAAGCCAAATTTTTGAGCCATTTCATCCAGCCTTTTTGGCAGAATTTTATGTGCAAGCTTTCTTCTTTGTTCAATAATATCAAGCGGCACAGGCTTTTTGGAATTTATATTTTCTTTTATCCATTCGAAATTTTTTATTACAAAATCTTTAGCACAGTCAAAAGACACTCTTTTTGGAAGAGTAACAAGAACTTCACCGTTTACTTTCGGCGTTATTCTTATGTGTTTTGAAAACGGATGTTTTTTATAGATTATAAATATTCCGTTTATATTTTCCGTTTTTTGTGTGCTTTTCTTTTGTTTTTTGAGCTTTTTAGCTTCATCTTCTGCTTTATTAAAAATTAAGTTAAACAATTTCATTGGTCTTTTTCTCTAAATATCCTTAAATGTCTTGACGGGCCTTCGCCTTCACTTGTTGAAGAGAGATTATGCGCTTCAACATATTCATGCTGTAATTTTCTGATATGCTGAGGCTGCGGCTCTAATTCAACGGTTTCCGCCCCTTCCATAAGTTTTGCTATAGCTGCTTTTGCTTCATCCAGTGCAAGCTCTGTTTCATCCATATAGCCTGTGGTGTTTGAATTTCTGTTATCGTAAATCTGCTCTTGAGTAAGATGCAGAGCATCTTTCAGTACTTTTTGAATTTGCG
>CAQTPN010000321.1 GCA_948888345.1 uncultured bacterium
ATAGGAACCCCTGCATTTCCTATTGCTGCAAAAACGGAAATAAAAACCCAGAAAATCATTGTGCTTAAAGTTAATTCAAAGCCCGCATTCTGCATAACAAAAAGAGACGTAATTAAAATAAAAGCCGCACAGCCGTTCATATTAACCGTTGTGCATATAGGAAGCACAAAACGTGATACGGAAGGGTTTATATTAAGATTTTTTTCAGCTGCAGATAACGTTACAGGCAAAGTCCCCGCTGAACTTTTTGTGAAAAATGCAACAGTGAGTGCAGGAGACATTTTTTTGAAAATTTGAACGGGATTAAGTCTGTGAAGTATAAGAAACAGCGGAATTATAATGAAAATTTGTATAAGGTTCCCGCCGATTACAATTGCTGTATACTTGCCTAAAGCATTTATTGCCGCGCTTGAAGCAATCTGAGCCGTAAGCTGGGCGGAAAATGCCATAATACCTGCGGGCAGCGCCCATATTAAAGCGCGGATAAGAACAAAAAGCAGCTCCTGCATACCGTATAATACTTTAAGAAATGCCGTTTTATTTTCTGTTTCGGGTGCAAAAGAAAGCCCTATTCCTGCGGCTGATGCGATTAATATAACAGAAAGAACATTTCCTGAAATTAAAGGCTGCAAAATATTATTCGGAATTATTGAAAGCAGATGTTCATAATAAGAAAGTCCGCCTGTCTGTATTTGTGCAGTGTTTTGTGCTGCGGTATCAACGATTATATTATCGGGAGTGAATAAAATATAAAGAATAAGACTCACTATAGCGGCGCAAAAAGTAGTCAAAAGAGTGTATGTGATTGTACGGGCAAAGATTTTACCGGTGTTCTTTTTTGTACCGAGTTCAGATAATGTTGTAATAACGGCAAGTGCAATTGTAGGTATTGCAATAAATTGAAAGAGCCTTGTAAAAACATTTGCTATAAAATTAAAACTTTTATTTAACCAGCTTATTCCAAGATACCCTGCAAACGCGCCGATTATTAGTGCTGATATCCATATTATAAGTTGATATTTATTGTTATTTTGAACTGTTTTATTGCTATCTGCCATAAATGTATTATTATCAATTTCTTTGCATATGCCATAATTTTATCACCAATATTTTTAAACAAAAACATTATTTATATTGCATTACTTAGCATATTTGGCAAAAAAAATTATCTTAATGTTTTGTTTATTATAGGAAAAGAATTTTGCATATGATTTCAAGAATTAATACAAATGCAAATTTGGCAAAATATAAATGTTTAAATGAACCCTCCGATTTTGTTGCTTTTAAAGGGACCGGCGGAACAAAGAAAAACATTTCCGATACATTTATTTCAAGTGCAAAGAAGGCAAAAGACGGAGATGTATTGAGTAAATATTTATGGTCGCCGACGGCTGTCATGTTGAGCACAGTTCCAATATTAGCCTATGAAATAGGTACTCTTTCTAAACTGCATAAGTTTAAAAAAGCTGGAAACAAAGAGGCTATTCGTGCTTTGGGCGCATCATTTTCTAAAAAATTTCCGCTTATTTTGGCTGCCGGAATTACGGCATTAGCCGGGCTGCAGTTCCTTTTCAGGCAAAATGGTGATAAGAGATATAAAGAGGCAAAACAATATTTTGAAGAAATAAATACAACGGAAGCTGAATTTTCTGATGAAACATTTAAATCATCTAA
>CAQTPN010000322.1 GCA_948888345.1 uncultured bacterium
TTCAAGCCCGAGAATGATTTTTGGCGGAGAAGAATCCGGCGGAATGATTATAGGCTCAAATGATATTATAAAATCTTTAGGCGGAAGATGTGCTCTTGCAATGAGAGAGAAAAGCGCAACCGAAGCTATTATTATAGCCTCGGGCCTTATTGCAAGCCTTGATATACCCCTCTGGGCGCATTTAGAAAAGATTTATAATGAAAATAATATCAAGGCAAAATTTGATGTGCGCGATGATATTTCTTATTATAATGAATCAGAACCTGATATTGAAAAATTAAAAGCTGCAAAGATAAAAGGGGAAGCACTTCGCACCAAAAATGATGTATTCTATTTATCTGTTGCAATTGCACTTGATTGTGGCCTTATTAATTTGGATAATGCTAAAGAAATATTATCTAAAACCTTTACGGGGCTTGATTTTTCAAATCTATTATCGGTAAAATTTGTAGGTGACGGGACTTATCTTGATTTTGATGATAAATTTATTGAAATAAGACCTTCAGGCACCGATGCCAAAACAAAAGCTTATGCGGGCGGTTCCGATAAGATGCTTTTAGCTGAATGGTCAAAGACTTTGGGGAATTATTCAGGAGATTTAAATGAAACTTATAAAAAATATATAAGTGAGGAATTTGTAAATTCTGCCAAGGAAAAATCATTAAGTCTTTATGACGTCTTTGCTAATAAAGACATAGACACCCGTGAGTTTAAAATTCCTGAGTATAAATTTTAACCGTTGAAATTTAATAAGGAGGGCATAACACCCTCCTTATTTATTAAATACCTCTTTTGCCGCCTTTAAGGCTGCTATTCCATCCGGAAAACCCGTATAAGGTAAAACTTGAATAATCGCAGCTGTTATTGTTTCTCGTGTATTTCCCGCCTTTAGATTTCCTTTAATATGACTTTTTAAGGTGTCAATTTTTCCGTTCGCCATTAAAATGCTTATTGTCAAAAGCTCTCTTGTTTTTAAATCAAGCCCGCTCCTTGTATAAAAATCTCCGAAACATACTTCTGTTAATAGCCTTGCAGCCTCTGTCCCCATATCTTCCGGCAAATCTTTTAAAAGATTTTTTATTTCATCACCATACAAGGGATTTTGAATTTCAAAACCTTTTTGATGCCTGTTTTCTTCAGAAACCGTCGTTGTATCTTCAAGCGGAGTTTTTATTCCTTTTTCATTTAATACTTCATTTAAAATGCTGATTGCATTAAGGGTTTTAGGGTATCCGATAAACGGTGCACATTGATAAATGGCTTCACGAAGCTCTACGGGCGTAACCCCGACATTTAATGCTGCATTGATATGTGCTTTCAATTGCGGAAGTGTCTGCATCGTTGCAAGGGCTGCAACGGTAAGCATTTCCCTTGTTTTATAGTTTAAATTTCCGATTTCAAAAACTTCGCCAAAAATATTTTTCTGCAAAATCGCCATAAACTCAGGGTCGCTGCCTGTTTTTTGCAAGGCCTCGCCATTAAATAATTCTTTGTAATTTTTCTTGCAAATATCTGCTCTTGTCATATTTTTATCCTCATTTTGAATTGCCGCAAATGCCGGATTTACCTGTATAAATGCTGATATTAATCCGATTATAAATAACTTTTTAAACATTTTTCTCCATTTTTTGATATCTTATTTTAATTATTTATAAAATTTTATAAATAATTAA
>CAQTPN010000323.1 GCA_948888345.1 uncultured bacterium
TTCCAAAAGTAATAGTTGCAAGGGTAGCAATTTTATATGCAGCGTCAAAGCCTTCAACATCACCGGTCGGATCAGATTCGGCATATCCCAGTTCCTGCGCCTCTTTCAATACATCATCGTAAGAAGCTCCCTGCACATCCATTTTGGTTAAAATGTAATTTGTAGTACCGTTTAAGATTGCTTCTATTTTGTTAATCTTATTACCTGCAAGAATTGTTTTAATCGGCATAATCAAAGGAATTCCGCCTGCAATTGCAGCTTCGTAAAGAATAACTCTGTTATTTTCCTGAGCAATTGTAAAAAGTTCTTCGCCGCATTTTGCAAGAAGTTCTTTGTTAGCAGTAACAATGTGCTTGCCGTTTTTTATTGCAGTTTTAATCAAATCGTAAGCGGGATTAATTCCCCCTGCCAATTCTGCCACAATATCAATATCAGGACAATTAACAACTTCATACGGATCATCCGTAAGAATAGAATTATCCAAACCATCAATCTTACGGGGTTTATTTAAATTTCTTACCGCAATTTTAACTACTTCTACATTATCAAAAGACTTTAAAGTCTTAAAAACACCTGAGCCTACTGTACCAAGCCCGATTAATCCAATTTTAATTTTCTTTTCCATGTTTAAATAATAACACGAAAAAATAAAATTTTTTATTTTAAATTCAAAACTTTTTTAACGGTTATAATTATATTTGCAATAATTGCTGAAATTGAGAATTTGCTTTCCGGCATTTCAAGTTCTTTATCAAATCCGAAAATATCATCTTCATTATTTTTCAAAAAGATACTTTCATCCAGATAGTTACGTTCTTTTTCTTCTTTTTTTCTACCCTGAGCCATATAGCCGAGGTTACCGCCGCCTCCGTCATTGTTCATGGATGCGGCTGCTTTGATTACAGGCTTAGTGCTCAAAACATTTACATCAAAACTCATGACATTTTCCCTTTAAATTTTTCCCTTGTATATATATAAAGTATTTTTCATGAAGAAATGTTACAATTTCAGATTATTTGTAACAAAACTTTTACAATATGTTATTCGGCAAATTTTAATACACTTTGACACTTAAAACCAATTTCAAACAGGTCACGTTTTCTTATTGCATAGCTGATATCGGGGCGAAATTCAGGAGTATTTGGAGTCAAAATAAATTCTACAATATTATTTTCTTCATCATAATTCAAATGAATAGTTTTAATAAGGTTCAAATGCCCTCTGTCTAAACCATCAGAAATCTTCAAAATTCCTGCCAAACGCTTTACTGTTTTGCGCTCTTTTTTGTCTAAAGTATTATAAACTTCATGCTCGTTTTTATCAGGCAGACCGCCTCTGTGGTATCTGCAAATACAACCTATAATTTCTTCGTCTTGCTCTGTAAATCCCTCCAAGCCATTTTCAATAACCATTCTCATACTATGTTTATTATGACCTTTTGAGTCGATATAATACCCGATATCATGCAATAAAGCCGCAGCTTCAAGATATTTGCGCTGTTTATTAGACATTTCATGAATTTTATCGCTTACTTCATCAAAAATAATCATGGATAATCTTCTCACTTCCAACGGGTGAGATGTAGATTTTGAAAATTTGTTAAGCAGCTCTTGTGCAGACAGTTTCATAATTACCATTAATTTTAGCAAAAAAATGGATATAAGACAATA
>CAQTPN010000324.1:0-685 GCA_948888345.1 uncultured bacterium
ATACGGCTTTAAATCCCTTGAAGATGTGCAAGCATTGTGCCTTTCAAAGGGAATAAACGTTGAAGAAATCGTTAAAGGCATCCAGCCTATAGCATTTGAAAATGCCGTTTGGGCTTATACTTTAGGATGTGCTATTGCTATTAAAAAAGGCTGCACATCTGCTGCTGATGCGGCTGAAGCTATCGGCCTAGGATTGCAAGCTTTTGCGGTTCCGGGGTCTGTAGGTGATACAAGAAAAGTTGGTATCGGCCATGGTAACCTTGGTGCAATGCTTTTAAGAGAAGAAACAAAATGTTTCTGTTTCTTAGCAGGTCATGAATCTTTTGCTGCTGCAGAAGGTGCTATCGGTATTGCAAGAAACGCCAATAAAGTTAGAAAAGAGCCTTTAAGAGTTATCTTAAACGGTCTTGGAAAAGATGCCGCTTATATTATTTCAAGAATTAACGGTTTTACACATGTAGAAACTCAATATGATTATAAAACCGGCAAATTAAACGTTGTAAAAGAAACACCTTTCTCTAACGGTGAAAAATCAAAAGTTAAAGTATACGGTGCTGATGATGTATCAGAAGGCGTTGCAATTATGATTTCAGAAGGTGTTGATGTTTCAATAACAGGTAACTCAACCAATCCGACAAGATTCCAGCACCCTGTTGCAGGTACTTATAAAAAATGGTGCTATGAA
>CAQTPN010000324.1:695-1670 GCA_948888345.1 uncultured bacterium
AAGAACTCTTCACCCCGATAATATGGCTGCAGGCCCTGCTTCTTACGGTATGACAGATACTATGGGAAGAATGCATGGTGACGCTCAATTTGCAGGTTCATCTTCAGTTCCTGCTCACGTTGAGATGATGGGCGTTATCGGTATGGGAAATAACCCGATGGTAGGTGCTACAGTTGCTGTTGCGGTTGCTGTTGAAAATGCCTCAAAATAATTGTTAAAATTTTCAACAATTGACCGGCAGCTTAATTAAAATACGTAAAGTTATTTTAATATATCTTAATAATTTTCCGCAATTAAAAATTTAATTAGTTGCGGAAAATTTTTATTTAATGGCAATATATTTTTGTATATCATACACGTTGAAAAATTGAAAAATTTAAAAAATATATTTATTCCAAACGGATTATTTTTTATCTTTAAATCTTTTTGCATTCGTGCGTTTCAGGGATTTTAATACGCCAAAATCCTTTCTGTAATACTATTTTTGGATAAAAATTTATTAATAATTTCAAAATAGAGTTTATGCAATATTTTATTTACCTGTTAAGAGCTTATGGTAAATGCTTTTTGAGATTTTCAAACGTTGAAAAAGCTTATGCGCGAGGGGATTATACCTATTTATAAATAAATAAAGGCTAAAATTCTTTATATAATTGAATTTTAGCCTTGTTATATCTTTTAAAATACTTGTTATGATTGAATTTTAACGTGAAATATTAATTATTTTTTCTCATTTGCAGCGATTGTCTTTTTTAATTTTATAATTCTGTCATAAGATTCCTGAATTCTTGAAGGTTTTATAAGTCCGTCCAGAATAGCTTCTTTAATTATTCTGTTAATATCGTCCGCCAAATTTGGGTTGTGGCGTTCTCTGTTTGAAAATAATAAAATATCGTTTCCTGCATTTATGGCCTGAATTACAGTATCTTCAAGGTCGTAATTTTGCCTGATTGCGCCCATATCAAGGTCATCCGT
>CAQTPN010000325.1 GCA_948888345.1 uncultured bacterium
TTTTTTGTGCTTTTTAAAACGGGATTTCCCGTCAAAAAGACTTCGGCACAAAACATTATACTATCAATGTAGAATTCAAACAATAGGGATATTATTTTTAAAATGCGGGCAATATGATATAATTAGCTGGAGCACAAGGGAATTTATATGAGAGATTTTTTTAATAAATATAAAGGAATTATTCTGCCTTTAATTTTAATATTTATATTCTTTACAGGAGTGAATTTAAGCTGGGGCAAATGGGGTCATGTTATATACGATTGTTTCCGTGAAGCTGTTTTGCCGCAGGCAATCTTGGACGGGAAAGTTTTATACCGCGATATTACAAACCTTTATCCGCCTTTGGGATATTATTTTAATGCACTTTTATATTTAATATTCGGAAACTCTTTAAACACCTTATACTGGGCAGGAATTATAAACTCATTTTTAATTCTTTCAATTATTTATTTTGTTGTAAAAAAATACTCATCGGATTTTACTGCATTTATCGCAGTATTATCAATAATGGAAATTTTTACATTTAAAATTTCAGCCTCAAATACAACAGCAGCGTGGCTTTTCCCGTATTCTTATTCTTTTATATATTCTTTCTCAACTTGTTTAATTTCGCTTTTATTTTGTATTTTATACAGAGAAAATGAAAAACCTTTATATCTTTATTTATCATTTTTATTTATCGGGCTTTCGGCCGCTTTTAAATTAGACTTTGTACTATTTGTGTTTATTCCCCTGTGGATTCTTTTAAGGAATTTTATTAAAAATAAATCTTATAAAACCATATTTTTCAGTGCAGGATGCTTATTTTTGCCTTTTATATTAAGCATAATGATTTATCTTGCAGGCGGCGGGACTATAGCAGATTTGCAGAATGAAATTAAATTTCTTGCGGATTTTTCGCATGCTCCGTCTGTAATAGCCTTCAATCAGGGGGTTATGCCGCAATCTTTTAAACCTTGGGTTTTAAATAAGGTCTTTATATCATTTGAATATTTTATACTTGTAGCTTCAACTATATTTTTGTACGCATTATTTTCCGTTTTTGTTATTTCAAAATTTAAAAATTACTTCGCTAAAACCGCTTTTGGTTTTATTTTATGCATATTCGGGCTTGCTACCGTTATAAAATACGGGGCATTCATACAGTATTCAATTTCTACGCTCCATACAAATTTATCATTTGTATCTTATTTTGTTACGATAAGCGCCGTTTTAATATTTATTTTTAAAACGATAAAAAATAAAGGGTTTAAAAACCTTGAATTTACAAGAGAAGAAAAATTCTACTTTTTTATAACATTCTGCGCGGCTTTAATGTCTTTCAGGTCATTTGCATCACTGCATATTTCAAATATAGGAAATTTTATAATTGCTATCTGGTGGATGAACCTTGTATACCTGTTTTTGCAGCTATTGCCTTCATATTTCCCGTCTGTTTTTAAAAAGGATTTAATCAAAAAAAGCTTCGGGCTGCTTTTTGTTTTGTACGGATTTTGTTTTGCATATCTTTATATTTATGAGGCAGGACAAATGACATATAAGCTTTCCAGCACAAAAGGGACGTTTTACGGCGCTGCTGAATTTATACCCGTCATAAATGAAACCATTAAATTTATTGAAGAAGAAATTCCCCGCAATAAAACTTTTCTTGCAGCT
>CAQTPN010000326.1 GCA_948888345.1 uncultured bacterium
GTTTATTTGAAACACCGAATATAATGCCTTTTTTACCTTCCATAATACCCATAAATTTGCTCCTTTAATTAGATTTTCATTTCATTCTATAATAAACATAATGAAAATACAAAAAAGTATGCAAAAAGGAACAATTAACCTATATATTCCCCAATATCTTCAATTCAAATTCAGGGGGAACTTCCTCAAGACAAATAACAGGAATATCTGTATAAAGTTCAGATACTAAAACAAAAAGCATGTGCCTTAAATGCTGCGGCGCAACAAGCACAATATCTTTATCCCCCGCTTTTTTAGCACAAATTTTTTCAATAGTTTTTGTAAATTGCTCAAATTTTAATCCGTCAATTTTTACAATTCCTGTTTCATCATCCGCAGAATCAGACTGCGCCTCAAGCATTTCAATGATTTTAGGATTTACTTCATACCCTGAAATTTCTTTATCATCATTACTCAAAGCCCAGCAAATCTGGCGTGATAGAGAAACTCTTAATTTATCCAATAAATTTGCTTTGGAAGCATCATCCGCAAAATCATTTATCTTTTCAAAGATATAAATTAAATCTTTAACACTTACCCTTTCTCTGATTAAAGAACAGAAAAGATACTTTAATTCAGAAAGTGAGATGAATTCTCCTAAAATGTTGTCGATTAAAAGGGCGTTATTTTCGCTTACAATTTCAATATAACGGTTTAAATCGTTATAATTGAATATTTCATTTACGCATTTAATTGAAAAATATTTTAAATATTGAGCTATGTATTCACAAGCATTTAAGCCCTTTGCCCAGAAATCTTTTGCTTCATTTTCTTCTATCCAGACAATTTTTCTGCCTGTAATGAAATCTACCCCTTTAATTGAATTTTTCGGGTATTTTTTTAAATTTAATTCATCACAGAAATACACAATATGATTAGGATATGCTTGAGTCTGCACTATTGGAATAGAATGAATGTTAATTGTAAATGTATATTCATTCAGTTCAGGGTTTTCCAAAAATAAAACCTTCGGGATAATATACCCTACTTCATTTGTAAGCTCCTGACGAACCTTAACAGTCTCAGCAAGCAGGTTTGTACCACTTTTTGCAGGGTTATTCAGCGTATAAATTTCTTCGGATAAATGTATTGAAAGCCGCTCTTCACCTAAAGAACTTGCCATTTTAGAAGGTGCCAAAAGACTTTTAAGCTGTTTTTTTAAATTATTAAGTTCATTAACTTCTTTTGCAATTTCTTCATTTAAAACCTCTCTTTCATCTGACTTTGCAGATTCCAAAAAGTGTTTTAAATCTTCAATTTTTTCCCTTTTTTCTCTTATTTTCTTTTGAAAATTCAAACATAATTCATAAGGCTCTTCTTTTGAATAGAGCATACGCTCCATCTTTGTTTTATACCCTTGAATATCCTCAAATTCGCCTTCATCTTTAGAAAATTCAACCTCTTTCATAAAGATAATATTGTATACAACTTTATTATCCGCTTCGCCTTCATGAAGAGAGTATAAATCCCACCCTTGTTTTGACATTGAATTCAAGGTGTTTTCTAAGCCTGCTATATCTTCAATAGGGCAGGTTTTTATGGAAAATTCCTGACGTGTACTTTTAAACATATCTTCATTTTAACATAAAAATTGAGTTAATTGTT
>CAQTPN010000327.1 GCA_948888345.1 uncultured bacterium
GTAGGGATAATTTTTTGAATTTTACAAAAATATGACAATAGCATTATCACATTTTATAATTTTATCCGAAAAATATCTTATTTTTTATACCTTATTTTAAAATTTCAATTCCAAATGTTAACCCCGTTAAAAAATCTTGTTTAAGGTAAAATATTTAATGCTATGAAAAATCAATCTAAAAACTATGATTTTGTAATTTTTGGCGGGGGTCCTGCAGGGATAAGTGCCGCATATACGGCAGGAAAACTTGGATACAAAACACTTATTATAGAAAAAAGCAACAGCCTGGGCGGCCAGATTACCCGCGCCCTTGTAATTCCTATGATGCAAAGCACATCTGATGATATCAATACTGATTTTTATAAAAAACTTATTGAATATTCAAAAAAATTCAACGCACAAATTACTTATCAAGATGGGAATGAGGGCTGGTTTAATCCTGCGCTTTTAAAAATTGTTTTTGAGACCATGCTCAAAGACGCCGGAGTAGATATTTTATATGAGGCAGAATTACTTGATAAAGATATCAATACAAATTTAAAAACAGTTAATTTTGTCAAAATTAAGTCTAAGATGTTATCAATACATATCTATTCGAAATATTATATAGATGCAACAGGTGATTCGAATTTTTGTGAATTTTTAAATTGTAATTTTATTGATGATTTTGGCAAATTTCAGCCTTCTTCTTTGAGATTTATAATTTCTAACATCAATTTAGAAAAATTTTCAAATCAGATAATGAAAGCTGATGCAGATAGAACCGTTACAACATCAGCTATGATTGAAGGCAATATACATCTTTCAACCGCATATACATTTGACACCTCCAAAAACTGGGGTTTAGCACCGTTTTTTAAAGCAGGAATAAAAGACGGTGTCCTAAAACACTCTGACACCGCCTATTTCCAGGTATTTACAATTGCAGGAATGACTAATAGTCTTGCTTTTAATTGCCCGCGCCTTCAAGATAATGATAATGAAGATATTTTAACACATTCTAATGCGCTAATTGAAGCCCGTGCAGCTATTTACAGGCTTTATAATTTTATGAAACACTATTTTGAAGGCTTTGAAAATTCCTTTATTTCTCAAATTGCCGATATGACCGGAGTTCGTGTTTCAAAACGCCCGAAAACAAAATATATCTACACTCTTTCTGATATATTATCTTCAAAAACCTTTAAAAATACCATTCTTACGGCAGATTATCCTGTCGATATACATTCAAATAAAAATGATAATTCTACTTTAAAAGCCGTTAAAAAATATTATTTACCGGCAGAAAGCCTTATGAGTGCTGATTTTTCAAATCTTTTTGTCTGCGGGAGAAACCTCGGGGCAGAATTTGAAGCAAAGGCAGCACTTAGAATTCAAAAAAGTTGTATGTCCATGGGAGAAGGGCTTGTAAAATTTGTAAATAAATCTAATGATTGTAAAGAATTGTAACAAATTTTTTCACCATGTCAATTTTTTTGGCAAATTTTCTACTTTTCGAACATTTACACTAGTATAAAATATTGTATATACGCATATTAATAATACATTTGGGAGAATATAATGAAAACAGAATTGTTTATTAATAGACAAAATTCGATATCACAAAACAATCTTAATGCTAAAAAATCAGATTATTTTG
>CAQTPN010000328.1:0-943 GCA_948888345.1 uncultured bacterium
ATTCAGATGAAAAATTTGATTTAATTCTGTCCAATGCTGTTTTTCAATGGGTAAAAGATAAGGAAAAACTTTTTAATAAACTTTATTCAAGCTTAAATAAAGATGGCATTCTGGCTTTTACAACTTTCGGGTGTGAAAATTTTAATCAAATTAAAGATACACTGGGCTTTTCTCTTGATTATACAGATTTAACCCCGCATATAGAAAAAGCAGGGTTTAAAATTCTTTATCTTGAAGAGGAACTTGAAACCCTGTACTTTAAAGATGTGCGAAATATTTTAGAGCATATAAAACTAACCGGTGCGGGCACAAACGCTAACTGTCTTTGGACAAAACATAAGTATGAAATTTTTAAAGAAAAATATTTAGAAAAATTTTCAGATAACAATGGTGTTGAGCTTACTTATCACCCTTTGTATTTTATTTGTAAAAAGCCTTGAAGTTAAATCATATAGCATAATAAAAGGTCACGGGTCATAGAGGTTGTGCGGATTTTTTTGATTGCGCGTTTTTCCATCTGTCTGATGCATTCTTTTGTAACGCCATACATATTTCCGATTTCTTCCAAAGTTTTTCTGCCGCCGTCTTTCAAGCCGAATCTTAATGTTATTACTTCTTTTTCTTTACCCTTTAAGGTATCAAGAGCAATTTTTATATCATGTTTTAAATCTTCATATTCAATAGTTTTTTCAACATTTTGTTTTACATCTTCAATAATTTCAGATAATGTCATCTGACTGTCATCGGTACTGTCCATGCTTGCTTCAAGCGATAAGGCTTTTGTATAAGCACCTAAAAATGTATCAATTTTTTCTTCTGAAATCCCCATTTTATCTGCCACAACGGAAGGTTTAACCGAACAATTGTATTTTTGTTCAAGTGAATGTTTAACCTTTTTATATTTTGATAAAGTTAGATCGGAAGAGCGTCGTGTAGGGAAAGA
>CAQTPN010000328.1:953-1637 GCA_948888345.1 uncultured bacterium
TCATGCAGTGAGATTGTTCTGAAATTGCTTTAAACATAGCCTGTTTAATCCACCAGGTGGCATAGGTTGAAAATTTATATCCTAATTCCCATTTAAATTTATCAACAGCAGCTATTAAACCTAGATTTCCTTCCTGAATTAAATCAAACATAGAAAGAGAACTTACATGGATTGATTTCCTTGCAATATTTATAACAAGCCTTAAATTTGCCTGTATAAGTCTTTTTTTAGCATCTTCACAGCCAAGAGATGACAGTCTTGCGAGTTCTTTTTCATCTTCAGGGTTCAAAACGGGAAATTTTGATATCCTTTTTACATAAAAATTAAGGGAAGAATCTTCTCTAAGGTCTGAATTGAATACTGAACTTGTTTTAGCTGCTCTATTTTGAGTATTTTTCATAAGATAAATCTCCTAAAATATTTCACTAATTACGCATCTTGTTTTTTAATGTTGCAAAATAACAGCACAAAACCGGCCTAAAAGGTAAACTTTCGGTGCTTTGCGGGTATTTTAAAAAGCCAAACCAAAATCTCACACTTTAAAGGAGTGATACTTTTTTGTACTTCATTTTTTAGATTGCTTTTACTTAAAGATTAAATGTTTAAAATTTTAAAAAAGATAAGGTATTAAAAGAAAGATATATTTTGTATATCTTTAATATATCATTCTGTTTTTATTTTTAC
>CAQTPN010000329.1 GCA_948888345.1 uncultured bacterium
TGCAAAAATCAGTGTGCCGACACCTTTTTGGAAATAATGCCGCACCCCATCCTCGTCGTTTTTAGCTACAAGTCTTGAAAATAAAGGAAAAAGCGGTACTAAAATTGCTGTCAATAGCATTCCTACGGGGAATTGAAAAATTCTGTTTGCATATCCAAAAGCTGTCCAGCTTCCTTCTTTCAGTCCGGAAGAAAAGAACATATCAACATAAACACCCAGCTGGCCTATGGTTGAGCTTAAAAATGCGGGGAATAAAAGCTCCAGAATTTCATTAAAATTCTTATTTTTAAAAAAGTCAAAACTTACTCTATAACTGTATCCCAGCTTTACAACGGCCGGCATTTGCACCAATAATTGCAGCACGGCTCCGATAGTTGTCCCCAAAGCGAGATAATATCCGGTTTTATCTCCTTTTGTGATAAATAAAACGGCTATAATTCCAAGCGAGAGAAGGGATGGCGAGATATTCGGCAGTAAAAATTTCTTATATGTTACAAGAATTCCGTAATACAGCCCCATTACAGAACCTATAAACACAATCGGGGACATTATTTTCAGGTGATAAGCCGCCAAATTCACAAGTTCTGCGCTTCCGTCATTTATAATTACGCTCATAATTTGAACAGGGAAGATAAAGCATAATAATGCCAGTGCTGCAAACATAATCATAGTGGCGGTTTCAAATGTATTAAAAAGTTTTTTAACATCTGCTTTCGGCCTGTTTTTAAAATCGTCAATTAATTTTGAAAATACTGCGACAGTCGCACTATGAAAGGGTCCGCCGACTCCGCCCAGAATTACTACAACAAGTGCCGGAATTTGATAGGCATAAAAATATGCATCCGATACAATTCCCGCCCCGTAATAGTTTGCGACTACTATATCCCTTAAAAAGCCTGCTATTTTTGATAATAAAATAATGACAGCTATCCACCACGCTGCTTTTATAAGGCCTTTGCCCTCATTTTCACTCTCTTTTTTTATGGAATTTTTATTGCACGTTAGATTGTCATTATCATTGCCATCAGGCAGGTTTGATATCTCTTTTTCCATTGCTATTTCTCTATTTCAACCCAAAAATAAACTGTCTTATCTTTATCCGCTTCAATTAGAGGCATAAAAGTTATTGTATTTTTCCCATTTTCCAGATATTTTGTAATATCCATCGTTATTATTTTACCGTATAATCCTTTAACAGAAGGGTTAAAGCGGGTTTTATTTACGTAAAATTCAATATGAGAAGGTTTTTTCTCGTTATCAATATTTAAAATATACTTTGCCTGTGCTTTTGATGCGTTATATAAAGCTGTAATTTCCTCTTTAAGAGGATTTTCGTTTATTGAATTTGACAGATTGCCCGCTGTTCCTTTCTCTGCATTGTTAATATACAGAGTTTGAACATAATTTTGATTATAATTATTATAAGACACCTTCTTTGGCATTGTGCCAAGCGTAATTCCGCTGTAGTAATGTTTTAAAATTGCGTCATAACCCACGCCCTGAGAGGCTAAATACCCTGCACCATACTGGCTCATGCCTACGCCATGGCCAAATCCTGCGCCTGTGAAGCTGAAACTTTGCGGCAGAGGCATACCCAGCCGGTTTTGATAAATCTTTTTCGG
>CAQTPN010000330.1 GCA_948888345.1 uncultured bacterium
ACCTTTCGGCGGCAGATACCGTATCATAGATTTTGTTTTAAATAACTTTGTAAATTCAGGCTTTTACAAAATAAAAGTCTTAACCCAGTATAAATCGGATTCCTTAAATAAGCATATATCAAGAGGATGGAACCTTTCAGCCTCCGTTGGCCAATATGTAGACTGTGTTCCGGCCCAGATGAGAACCGACGGCAACTGGTATAAAGGAACAGCGGATGCTATTTATCAAAATATAAACCAGATTACAGACGGCAACTACGGTAATATATTTGTATTCGGGGGCGACCATATATATAAAATGGATGTTCATCAAATGCTTGACTATCATATTGAAAAAGATGCCGAGCTTACAATTGCCACAATTCCTATCCCGATTGAACTTGCGGGTGAATATGGAATAATTGAAGTTGATGAAAACTGGCGGTTAACCGGTTTTATTGAAAAACCGAAAACCACCCCCAAACATATCCCGAATGTGCCTAATATGTGTCTTGCCTCAATGGGGAACTACATTTTTAAATCAGATGTTTTAATAGACGAAGTATGCACTGATTCAAAAAACGAAAATTCCGCCCACGATTTTGGCAAAAATATTATTCCAAATATGCTAAATTCAGGCAAAAAAGTTTATATTTATGATTTTGCTACAAATGAATTTCCAGGAATGACCCCATCTGAAAAAGGCTACTGGAGAGATGTGGGAAACATTGACAGCTATTTTCAAGCCAATATGGATTTATTAGACTACAATCCTGAATTAAATCTATACTCTAAAGATTGGCCTTTGCGCACATTTAACTACAATTTCCCGCCCGCAAAATTCATATGGGATGAGGATAAAAGAGTAGGTGTTGCAAAAAATTCACTCGTATCTGAAGGATGCATTATATCGGGCGGTTCGCTTTCAAGATGTGTTTTATCACCAAAGGTGCATATCAACAGCTTCTGTCACATTTCAAATTCCATTCTTTTAGAAAACGTAAAAGTAGGCCGCCATTCAAGGATTAACCGCGCAATCATTGATAAAAACGTTGAAATCCCGCCTTACACGGAAATCGGCTATAACAGAGAAGATGACCTTAAACGCGGCTTCTTTGTCTCAGATGGCGGAATTACGGTAGTTCCAAAGGATGCAATTGTAGATTAATTATGCGTTTAGAAGTTAATGTCTGGTTTGAGGATTCTACAACAAAAATGGAGGCACCTTCCGTTAAAGATTTAGAAAGGATTTTGCCTGCATTTTTGAAAGACGAAAAAGATACATCAAAGGCGCAAACCCTTGCAAAACAATTAAATAGCACTATTGATAAAATCAATACCCTTCTAAATTAGAGTTAAATTAAAATAAAAAGCAGTTGAGCTTTAGGGAGTGCTTGTAACACTCCGCTAAATTTTAACCTTGACTTGCTTTGTTTCTATTTTGAAACTAGCACTATGATTGCGAATATTAGTGCTAGTTTTTTAATATAAAATATAAATAAATACCATCATACTAAATACCGTACAATACTGTCATGCTGAACTTGTTTCAGCATCTATCTAGCCTTCCAATCAAGAGATAAATCCCTAAAATCAGGATTAGCTTTTTTATCAAGTTTAT
>CAQTPN010000331.1 GCA_948888345.1 uncultured bacterium
GGAAGCAAGAGTTACCGAAATTGCGAAATAGAAAATGTCTAAAACAATTAAAGTACTCTTTTTGGGTGATTTAGTAGGTCGCCCGGGAAGGCAAGCTGTTGAAAAATTTTTAGGAGAAAAAATTTCCGATTGTTCTCCTGCAGAGTCCAAAAAAGAGGCATTAAGTGCTTCGGATGAGGGTTTGTGCAGGAGAGACTGCTATGATTTTATTATTGCAAACGTTGAAAATGCTTCCCATGGTTTTGGTTTGACGAAAAAAAACCATGATGAATTAAAATCTTGCGGGATTGACTGTATGACATCCGGCAATCATATCTGGGATAAAAAGGATGTTTATACATATATTGATGAATCCGATGTTTTGATTCGTCCTTTTAATTATCATAAAACAGCGCGTGGGGTCGGATACAGGATATTTAACAATAAAATTCTTGTAATTAATCTTTTGGGTAAAACTTTTATGCAGCCTGTTGTATGTCCGTTTCAGGCACTTTATGATATTTTAAAAAGTTTAAAAAGCGATTTTGATTTATCAAAAATAGTTACAATTGTTGATTTTCATGCTGAAGCTACGGCTGAGAAAATCTGTTTTTCATATTTTGCAAAATCTTTGGGGGTAAGTGCCGTATTTGGCACTCATACCCATGTGCAGACGGCGGATGAAAAGATTATTTTTGAGGATTGTAAAACCGAGAATGGCTTTGAATGTTTTTCATCTTCCGATATTGAAGGATTAATTCCGAAGGATGCTCTTGCTTATATAACAGATGCAGGCTTTTGCGGCTCTGCCTGCGGAGTTATCGGGATGGAGTATGAAGGCTCCCTAAAAAGGCTTATAACTTCAATTCCTGAAAGATTTGATATTTCTCAATCAAACAGATATCAAATCAATGCGGTTGAGGTTGAATTCAACTGCTTAGACGGAAGTGCAATTAGTATTAAGAGAATAAATTTTGAAAATGAGAGGACTGCCCTATGAAGATAGATTTACATATTCATACCACATACTCTGACGGCACGTTTTCTCCGGAAATGGTTATTGATACCGCGCTTGAATGTGGTCTTGACGTGATAGCACTTACAGACCATGATAATATTTTGTCTCATAAGGCCGCTTATGATTATGTCGAAAAAAAGAAATTAGATATTGAAATCATCCCCGGTGTTGAAATTAATACGATTTATAAAGGGTATGAGGTTCATATTCTCGGGTATTTTATGGATACTGAAAATTCTGATTTTCAAAATCTTATGAAAGCCCAGCAGCAGGCAAGGGTTAATCAAACAAATGAAATTATTGAACTTTTAGGTAAAAAAGCCGGTATCAGAATAAAATTTGAGGATGTAAAGGCACTTGTTGCGGAGGGCGGAAGTATCGGGAGACCTCATATTGCGCGTGCCATTACAAATGCGGGCGGTGTGAACAATGTTATGGAAGCCTATGCAAAGTATATCAATGATGCTTCAAATGTTTATGTCCAAAGAAAAACGGTATCTCCCCATGAGGCCTGTGAAATCATATACGAAGCGGGCGGAATTCCTGTTTTTGCACATCCTATTGATGTTGAAATATCCGATGAACTTGCAAAAGAGCTT
>CAQTPN010000332.1 GCA_948888345.1 uncultured bacterium
CGGAGCAGGTTCGCCTTTAACTCCCCTTTTTATGGGGCACATTTGCTCAACTTCGTGAGAAATTTGTATTGTACTCATATTTTTCTTTTCCTCCAGAAATATAATTCCTTTACGTCCATTCTACTATCCTGAAATTTAAAAAGCAAAAATTTTCTGTCAGAAGTTTTTAAATATTTTGTGAGAGTAAATTTTGAGAGCAGTTTTAGAAAAATAAGCTTTGACGGCACCCCTAAATATGCCGCAAGGACAGCTTGTGCACCCTTTTTCAATATTAAAAAAGCTCAAAAAAGCAACTTGGGCAGTTTAACCGCAGATACCTTTACAAAAAGCAGCTTTACCCTGCGCGATTTTTATAATAAAAGCGATAAATTACAAATTTCAGATTATAAAAAAATGACGTCAAGGGTTAAAAAACAAATAAGAAAATCGGCCCCAAAAAGTATTCATAATGCCGCCGAAACAAATATTGACATCGCCCTGGACCTGAAAAAAGTGCTGGATAAACAATACGGAAAAAACGGGTATGTTTTTGTTTCAATAGGAAGGTCACCCTCTTTAATTGCAAAAGTGCTTGAAAATACAGGGGTTGAAACAAAATATCTGCCTATATCGCACATCGGAGAAGAAAAAGCAACCCATAGTTCAATAACCCGCGAACTTGATGTGGAAAAATATTCAAACCTGTTAAAAGAACAGGGTTTAAGCCCGCTTAAAATGCTTTTCACTCCGAAAAAATATCTATTCTACGATTATACGGATAAAGGAAAAAGCCTGAAAATGTTTGAAGAACTTCTCGTAAAAACTTTTCATCTGCCAAAACCCAAAATGGAATTTAAAAGCCTGAATTTAGACCTTCTTGCAGCAGATTATGACGATGAATCCAAGATATTTGGCTATATTGATGAATATCTTAAACATTCTTTATCTGAAAAATATTCAAATATTGCAAGGCTTGATTATTTTAAAACAAAGGAAAATGATTTCTCAACAGAAAGCCTTACAAAATATAACGATATGGATGTGAAGCTTTACAATTTTCTTGTTATGGATAAATTAAATCGTTACAAATTATTAAGCGAAAATCCCCGCAACAAAGCTTCTTTATAATATCTGCCCCACCGGTTAAAACGGCTATCTGCATAAAGCATGGGCAAATATTTCCCCTGCCCTGTGATTATATTCCCTGCCGTCATCCTTTGTAAAAAGATTTTCAAAGTGGCTTTCTTTTGTGCCGTCCGTAGAATAAGAAGGGTTTGACATCATTAAATGATGAGTATTTGTATCATACCTTAACGGAAAAATATCATGCATTTGCATAAAACTCGGAAGTTTATCCGAAGGATATTCTGCGGCAAAAAGAGAATTTTTAATCCTGTTAAGTCTTTCTTCATAGCTGGCACCGCCCGGGTCATTATCATTTGAAACTTCAACCCCGGGAGCATAAATCCTGTCATATTTTAATTTTTCTGCCCAGTATTTTACCGAATTAAAATCATCCGGATTAACAAAGGCAGTTCCTGAAGTTAAGCCTAAATTTTTATACCTTTCAAAATCACCCGTGCTTTTTTCACCTACAAAACTT
>CAQTPN010000333.1 GCA_948888345.1 uncultured bacterium
CCACCTCTCGGTAAACTTGACATTTAGTCAACTTTACCTTCGGCAGAGTGCTACATCCCGATAATTGAATTAAGTATTTAACTATAAATTAGTGTGCAACTTAATTGCTGCACACTAATTTTACCATTATAAAATTTTACTTGCAAGTAATAAATATGTTATCCGGATATATCTTTTTTACTGATATCAGGCAGATTATAGCTTTTTGAAATTAAATCCGCCATTTTAAAAGCATTTTCTTCCCGGGTATTCTGCTCTTTTGCTTCAATTTTTTCTTCGGATGAGGCCAGCATTCTTTCGGGCTCATCTGCTTCGGGCAGCTTAAATCCGCGTTTTACCAGTTCCACCATATCATTTTTTCGCGCATAAATATTATCAAACTCAATATTTTTTGATAAAGCATGCTCTGCCGGTGTATTTTTCGACACAAGTTCAATATTATCCAAAAAGCCTTGTGTACCTGCTGTAAGCAGGGTATCAATATTTTGTAAAAATTTAGAATTTATATCAAAAATGCTCTTTTTATCCTTTGATTTCATATTTTGCCCCTTCAAATATCTATATAATAAAATACGGCTTACAGGGCAAAAATATTTAGGAAATGTTAAGAAATGAAACGAATTATTTTTTAAAAAATAACCCTTGCTCAAGCTTTGCTTTTACGATATCAAAATTTTTCAAAACAAGCAAAGGAAGATAAAAGGCATTTTTTGCAGACAGCAAAAGTGCTTGAGGCATATTGGAGTGCTTTAAATCAAGCATATTAAAACTTATGGGTTTTGGGCAGGTACAGGTTGAGTTCAGGCATGGGGCGGGACAATCAAACAGTTTAAAACCCTTATCCTTTATGTTTCCAAGGCTGTGGGCTTTATTAAATCTTGAACTATAGCATCTGTAGGCATCTCCGTTTTCATAGATAAGTAAAAATTTGTATCCTGCGCTGCACATTTTAGAATAGGTGTTTAATATCCGCCCCGGTTCAATTTTGGCGTTTTGTGCAAGGAATTCGGATGCATTTTTACCGTATTGAACGTAAGAATTTTTTATACGCATATGCTGCAGGCAAAAATTCACGCCCTCATTTTTTAAAAAACAAGACATGCTTTTTAATGTGTCGCAATTTTCATCAGAAAGTACAGCACCCATTGAAAAAGAGGTTTTAGGGTTTTTATAATTATTGAATTCTTTTATTTTATTTTTAAATTCATCAATATTTTTAACCTGTGTAAAGTGATATGAAACAAAGAGCTCAACAAGGTTTTCGCCCATAATATCCGCAATTTTTTTATAATTGTCTACAGGATAAGAAAAATTTGAAATTACGGTCAGTTTTAAATTTTGATTTTTTATCTCGCGAATAACTTCAAAAAAACGGGGATGACAAAGAGGCTCACCTCCTGAGATTGTTATTTCAAAATCTTTATCAAGGGTTTTTATAAATTTTAAAAATGCATCAACAGTTTCATCACTTGAGTGGTGTGTATTTTTATAAAATTTTTTTGACTGGGAACAGTATTCGCATCTGTAGTTGCATTTTTGAGTTATTAAAAAATCAACACAG
>CAQTPN010000334.1 GCA_948888345.1 uncultured bacterium
GACAAAATAATAATGCTACTAATCGTAGCAACGCTATTCATAGTAGCATCAAAACTATCATAAGGGGGTACTAAGTGAAGTCCTCGACATCTTTAAGCGGCTGTCGGGGGCTTCCCCCTATATATTTAATATAACATATTAAATATAATTTTTCAATTTTTCAAAATTTAAAGTTTATTTTTATATAATATCAAATACTGTGTATTTTCTTAACACTTCAGGGATAATTATATGCCCGTCCTCAGTTTGGAAGTTTTCGCAGATTGCAGCCAGCGTTCTTCCGACAGCCAATCCTGAACCGTTTAATGTATGTACAAATTCAACACTTCCATCTTTTCTTCTAAAGCGAATATTGGCTCTTCTTGCTTGATAGTCGCCAAAGTTTGAGCAGGATGAGATTTCTTTGTATGCATTGTATGAAGGCATCCAAACTTCTAAATCGTAACATTTTTTTGCACTGAACCCGATATCTCCCGTAGATAAGCATACACGCCTGTATGGAAGCTTTAACAATTCAAGAACGTTTTCTGCATCCCTTGTTAATTTTTCATGCTCTTCAGCGGATTGCTCCGGTTTTGTTAATTTTACAAGTTCAACTTTGTTAAATTGGTGCTGGCGGATTAAACCTCTTGTATCTTTTCCGGCTGAACCTGCTTCACGCCTAAAGCATGGGGTGTATGCCGTCATATATTTAGGAAGCATTTCTTCATCAAGAATTTCATCCTGGTAAATATTTGTAACAGGCACTTCTGCTGTCGGAATTAAATATAAATCTTCATCAACACATTTAAACATGTCTTCCTTGAATTTTGGAAGTTGTCCCGTTCCTGTCATGGTCTTTGAATTTGCCATAACAGGAGGAAAAATTTCTTCATATCCGCGAGTTTGCGTGTGGGTATCAAGGAAAAAGTTTATTATGGCGCGTTCAAGCCTTGCACCTTTTCCTCTATAAAGCGTAAACCTTGTGTGGGCAATTTTCACACCCCTTTCAAAATCAAGCATGTTGAGTTCGGGACATAAATCCCAGTGGGGTTTTAATTCAAAATCAGCCTTCGTTGGCTCTCCCCACCTTTTAACTTCAACATTTGCGCTGTCATCCGCCCCTATTGGAATTTCAGGGTCCGGAGTATTTGGAATAAATAAAAGTGCTTCTTTTTGTTTTAAATCAAGCTCATTCAATGTTTCTTCAAGTTTTTTAACATCTTCTCCAAGCTGTCTTATCTCTGCTTGAATTTCGGTTGTATCAACCCCTTCTTTTTTTAAGGCACCGATTTTATTTGATTCCTGCTTTCTTTTAGCACGAAGTTCATCTGCTTGAAACTGGATTTTGCGTCTTTCATTATCAATTTCTAAAACCGCATCTACAGAAAGATTTGGATTTCTTCTTTTTAAAAGTTCATTAATTTTTTCGGGATTTTCTCTGATTAATTTAATATCAAGCATCTTTTTTTTCCTTAATATTTACTATTTTATCTAAATATGTTCTTAATTCTCTTATCTGTTTTGGTTTTAAGGGTTTAAACTGCCCTTTTTTCAAACCTTCTATATCAATTGTTGCA
>CAQTPN010000335.1 GCA_948888345.1 uncultured bacterium
AGATTGCAATTTTATATAAACATTGTCTGATTTCTGTCAGGGCCGGTGCTTACGATTTTTATGGGCGCGCCCATTACCTCTTCAAGACGTTTAAGATATATTTTTGCTTCATTAGGGAGTTTATCAAATTCTTTGATATCACTTGTCGGTGTCATCCAGCCCTTAAATGTTTCGTAAACCGGTTCAAAATCCTTGTGAGTGTAGACATTTGTCGGATAATATTCAATAATTTCACCGGTTTTTTTATTTTTATAGGCCGTGCATAGTTTGATTTCGGGGAATGTATCAAATACGTCCATTTTTGTTAGGGCAACAGAACTTATCCCGCCGACAAGCACGCTATATTTAGCTATAACAGCATCGAACCATCCGCATCGTCTCGGTCTGCCTGTTGTTGCGCCGAATTCCGCGCCTATATCCTGAATTTTTTTACCGGTTTCATCGGTTAATTCCGTTACAAACGGCCCTTCTCCAACGCGTGTTATATAGGCTTTAAATACGCCTATGACATCTTTTATGGCTAACGGGCCCATTGATGCGCCTACTCCTGCACCTCCTCCGACCGGAGAAGAACTTGTTACATAAGGATATGTACCGTAATCTATATCTAAAAGCACACCCTGAGCACCTTCAAAAAGAATTGTTTTGTTCCTTTTGGCATCATCAAGAATTTTTTGCCATTCAAAACAAACGTAAGGTTCAAAAATTTCCCTGTATTGCCTGCAAATTTCAAGGGTTTCTTCTTTAGTATAGGTTTTAAGATTGTAAACTTTTTCAAGCACTTTGTTTTTTTGAGGTAAAATTACATCCAGCTTGGTTTTTAGCGTTTCTTCATTAAATAAATCTTCAATTCTAAAACCTATACGTGCATATTTATCCGTATATGTAGGCCCTATACCTTTTTTTGTTGTCCCGATTTTATTTGCACCAAGCGAATTTTCACAATACCCGTCAATTTCTGTGTGCCAGGGCATAGTTATATGTGCCAGAGGGTTGATTTTTAAGGCTTTTTTGAAACGCTCTTCGGGAATTCCTTCTGCTATAAGCTCGTCCAGTTCTTTTTTGAAATCATCCGGCTTAATTACTACTCCTGCGCCTAAAAAGCACAATTTGTTTTCGTACAGAATGCCTGACGGGATAAGGTGAAATTTATATTTTTTGTTATTGTAAACTACTGTGTGGCCTGCATTTGAGCCTCCCTGATATCTTATTACGACATCTGCATTTTGAGCCAGAAGGTCTGTAATTTTTGCTTTACCCTCATCGCCGAATTGTGCGCCTACAACTACCGTATTTTCCACGTTTTCCTCTCATTCTTTCAGGATAATTCCACTCAACTATTTTACTATAAAAAAATTTGTAGTAAAATCAAGGTATGTTAAAACTTTTTAATACACTTTCCAAAAAAACAGAGGAATTTCACCCGCGCATTGACGGGGAAGTTGAGATGTATGTTTGCGGTCCGACAGTCTATGATAAGGCGCATTTAGGGCATGCAAGGTGTTACATCACGTGGGATGTTTTGTATAGATATTTAAAGTTTTGTAACTATAATG
>CAQTPN010000336.1 GCA_948888345.1 uncultured bacterium
GATAAATTCTTCCGTAATTTCGGTACAATTTTGTTTTTTATAGGTTAATTCCATAAACTTTGTCCTTTTTAATACATTCTTTTTAGCTAGATTATAAAATAAACATACTAAAATGGACAAATTTTGTAAAAAATTTTGAACTTGTATACTATATTTTATTATTTGATATACAATTCTGCTTATAAAGTATGAATTTACAGATGGAGAATTGAAAGGAAAAAGCTATGGATGAAAAAGCTATAGGAATTTTTGGTACAATTGCCGTTATACTTCTTGGTGTTATCGGTTCTTTGCTTGCCTGGTGCCTGGGCGGTAAAGACCTGCAAGGTAACAAGAGAGAAGTAATAAGACAAATGCTTAATTTTGAAATTACTTTAATTATTGTTTCATTTCTTGCAATTATTCCTCTTGTCGGATTAATTGTGGGTTTGGCTGTACTTATTGCAAATATTATTTTTGCAATCAAATCATTCAATGCATTTAATAATGATGCGGAATTTAAAGCACCGGGTTATCAATTTGTAAAGTAATAATTGCCAAAACAAAATTAAAAGCGCAGATGTATTTCTGCGCTTTTTTGATATGTATTTAATCTTTTTCTTGTTTTTTGTTAGCTTTGTAGTACAATGTAGTGTATTATACGTTTTTGCCGGGTCGGAATTAAAAACCTTACCGGCCGAATAGAAATTAAGGAGAAAAAGATGACACTTAAAAACTTTTTATTTACGTCTGAATCCGTGACAGAAGGACATCCTGATAAAGTTTGCGACCAGATTTCAGATGCCATTTTGGATGAATTTTTAAGCAAAGACCCTAATTCAAGGGTAGCTGCCGAAACAACAGTGACAACAGGTATGGCACTTGTTTGCGGTGAAATTTCATCAAGCTGTTATGTGGATATCCCGTCTGTTGTTAGAAATACAATTAAATCAATAGGATATAAAGGCGAAGAAGGCGGCGGTTTTGATTATAAAACCTGCGCTGTTCTTACAAGTATTGACGAACAATCAACAGATATTGCAGGCGGCGTTAATAAGGCATTGGAGGCAAGAAATGATAACTCTGATGTTTCAAATACCGAAACCGAAGATATAGGTGCCGGCGACCAGGGGATTATGTTTGGTTATGCATGTAATGAAACCCCTGAATTAATGCCTCTTCCGATTTCTTTAGCACATAGATTATCATACAGGCTGGCTGAAATCAGAAAGCAGCATCTTGTTAATTATCTTAGGCCTGACGGTAAATCTCAGGTGACTGTTGAATATAAAGAAGGCAGACCCTATAGAATTGATACAATTGTTTTATCAACCCAGCATGACCCTGAAATTAACGGTGTTTCCGATAATAAAAAAGTTCAGGAAATTATAAGGGAAGATTTAATTAAATATGTTATTGATTATGTTTTCCAAAATGAAAAAATCAAGCCGGATTCAACCACAAAATACTTAATTAATCCTTCAGGAAGATTTGTAATTGGCGGTCCTCAAGGAGATGCAGGGCTTACCGGCAGAAAAATCATAGTTGATACTTATGGCGGATATGCTCGTCAC
>CAQTPN010000337.1 GCA_948888345.1 uncultured bacterium
TTCAAATTTTAGTTGAAAAAAGAAATGAATCAAAAGAAGCTAAATTACAGGCACTATCTGAAATTGAGGGAGTTTGGGTTCCAAAATTCGGAAAAAATAAACTTATTCAAAAGGTAACGGATGTTCTTGAAGAACCGCTCTGTACCCCGATTTTAAGCGAAAAAAGCTATTTTAAAGACACGTTTATAATTGAAATTGAGCGCGGATGCCCTAAAACCTGCAATTTCTGCATTGCAAGCTGGTTAAATTTGCCTGTAAGATACACTCCGCTTGAAAAAATCATTGAAGCAATTGATTTTGGTCTGCAGCATACCAATAAAATTGCACTTTTGGGGGCTTATGTTGCCGGCCATCCGGATTTTGAAAAAATTTTAGAGCATATAAGAGAAAAAAATAAAATCAAACCGGTTGAACTCACGTTATCCTCGCTTCGGGCAGACCTTACAGGCGAAAATGTTATAAGAACGCTTGTTGAGTGCGGGCAAAAAACCGCAACAATAGCGGTAGAAGCAGGAAGCGAAAGACTTAGAAAGGTTATCAATAAAGACTTAACGGATGAACAGATTTTAAAAACAGTTGAAAATGCCAGACTTTTCGGATTAAAAGGGCTTAAAATATATGCTATGATTGGACTTCCAACCGAAACGGACGAAGATATAGAAGCATTAATAAACTTAATGAAGCGCATAAAGGCTGCAAATAAAGGTTTTGAGCTGACTTTAAGCGTAAGTTCATTCATACCAAAGGCTCAAACCCCTTTTCAATGGTCAAAAAAAGCTGACAGCAAAGAATTGGACGTTAAATTAACACATTTAAAAAATGAAATTTCTAAAATTGGCGTAAACATACGCCCTACAAGCGTTGACTGGGATTTAATACAATCAATCCTTTCCCGTGCAAGCTTTTCGCTCTCATCATACCTTATAAAAGTCGTTGAAAACGGTGGAAATCTGGGTGCATTCAAGCAAACATGGCGCAGAATGGCAAAAGAGGGGATTTTACCGGAACTAAATTCATACGCAATACAACCCGTCTCTGAAAACCCCGATGAGCCGCTACCCTGGGAATTTATTCACGTTGCAGACAGACAAATACTCAAAAAACGTCTTTTAGATGCCCTAAAAACCCCTTAAATCAAGGGTTTATAATGTTTTTGCTTATTTTATACACAAATTATAATTTTTCGATTGATGCCTTGTTATAGCTTGACAGAAGCTGCATTGAGCTGAATACGGACACGGAATCCGCCCCTGTTTCACTGATTTTCACCCCGCAAGATATGAAGATGTCCTCTACAAGGTCAATTAAGCTCATAAATTTATTGTAATCGCTTGCAGTGCTTGAGTTTTCAACCATATCAACAAGATATTCCATTATATCTGCAAAATCCTGCTCCGGATTACCTGTTGGATTAAGCCCCAGCTGGTACATAATACTATACCATACGTGAGATTCTTGTACAGATTGAGTTTCAGAGGTTTCATTTTCTTCAGAAACAGACTGCAGAGCCTCTACGGCCGTTTTAGTCTGAATTTCCCTTAATTTGGCAA
>CAQTPN010000338.1 GCA_948888345.1 uncultured bacterium
TAAATTAATCCCGATTCCGACAATAACACCCTTAAATTCATTCCCTATAAAAACAGACTCTGCAAGAATTCCCGCTATTTTCTTACCGTTTATTAAAATATCATTCGGAAACTTAAACTGGGCCTTAATTCCGTATTCTTCAATAGTTTTAGCTCCGATATAGCTTGTAAACCTTGTTAATTCGTTTAAATATTTAATATTTTCAGGTTTTAAAACAATTGAAATATAGATATTCCCGCCATTTTTATCGGTTGAATACCATTTCCTCTCAAACTGTCCATGTCCCATTGTTTGAACATCTGCACTTATTACCTTAAAATCCTCTAAATCTTTAAGGTTCTTTCTCGCCCATATGCTCGTAGATTCTAGTTCTTGAAAATACAATATATCCATAGTTATTTTAATTATATTTCAAACATAATTTAAACCAAAATTTTTTTTAAAGTTTAACAATTTTTTATATAGGCGCAATCATAAGCTCTAATACCCCTGCAAATCTTTAATTGCAATCGGGATAAAGTTTAAAAGGTTAGATGACAGAACACTGTATTCGGTTAAAGAATTTGCGCCGATTTCTCCTGCTCTGCCATGCAAATAAACAGCAAGGTGCACAGCTTCCTGTAATTTTAACCCCTGAGCAAGAAATCCTGTTATCATGCCTGTAAGCACATCCCCGCTTCCGCCTTTTGAAAGCGCGGAATTACCTGTTTTATTAACATATACATTTTCTTCATCAGGTGCCGCAATAACAGTATCTTTACCCTTCAAGACAACCATGCACCCCAGATAATCCGCTGCACCCGCTGCTGCCTTTATCCTGTCTGCCTGGATATCCTCAACATCCATTGCCATAATTCTTGACAATTCAAGAGGGTGAGGCGTTATGACAGACACGGCAGGAATAGGCATATTATCCGTACTTGCGAGTATATTTATTGCATCCGCATCAATTACAAAGGGTTTATCCGATTTTAAATTTTTATTTAAAAATTTTAAAACAAAATCTCTTGTAGTCTTTTCCGTTGATAAGCCGCAGCCTATTGAAACTGCCTTATATTTTGAAATATCTTTCAAATTTTTAACCCCGTCTTTTGGAATTGTATATTTATCCGAAGTTCCAAGATTTGTATATATAATATCCGGAGTATTTGAAGCTATAACGGAAAGTGTATTGCTCTCAGTTGCAAGACAGCATAAGCCGGCACCAACCTTAAGGGCAGAAATTGAGCTTAAAAAAGCAGCACCCGTATAAGACATGCACCCTGCAATATTTAAAACCGTGCCGTAAGTGCCCTTGTTTGAATTAGGGTATCTAATCGGAAGCAGATTTCTTGCATAAGATTTTTCAATTTCTACAACATTTCTTTCAATTTCTTTAACTTCTTTTTTCTTAAAAAACATATTAATACCTTTATTTAATACCGCCGAATTGTCTTATGGCTTCATAAGCACCTATTGCAACGCTGTTTGACAAATTTAAACTTCTTGTATCCTTATTCATAGGAATTGTAACACAACTTTTATTATACTTTTTTAAAATATCTTCAGG
>CAQTPN010000339.1 GCA_948888345.1 uncultured bacterium
TTCATTTTCATAGTTTTATACAAGCCTTAAAAACTCTGTTCAACATAGTATCATTAACCGCATCAGCCAAATTGTCAAGTGTGTAAAATGTTGAAATGCCTTCTAAATCAATAATGCCCTGCGATATCAACTCATAGGATAGTGCTAAATCAATAGGGGCGGGCGAATAGCTGCCCATCACGGTTAATTCTCTGTAATAAATTTCATTGTTTTTATAACCGAAATCTCCTTCAACCGAAGAAAAGACAACGATTTTACCCCCATCCTTGATATATTTTAGTGCCGTATCAATGGCTTTATATGAGCCTGATGTCATAAAAATTGTGTCATAGCGCAGGTTTTCGTCGAATTTTATTCCAAATTTATTTGCAAAAACCTGTCTTTCGGGGTTAATATCAAGCCCGAAAGCATTAATATTAAAGGCTTTTAGGCCTAAAGACATTAAGAGGCCGATAGAGCCTAAACCTATTGTAAGGCAATTATGAGGCGGATTTTCACCTTTATAATTGTATCCGGAACGGCGGATTGCCCTGATACAGCAGGATAAGGGCTCCATAAATGTTGCATTTTCAATGCTGGCACCGTTTTTTAGCTTGAAAACGGTATTTCTCAGGTGTCCTTCTGTTACGTAAATATACTCGCTAAAGCCGGCAGGGCTTATATTTGTGGCCTTAAAGGCTTTACACATTGAATGGTGCCCGTTTTTGCAAAAATCACACTTCATACAAGGATAATGATGCCCTAAAGTCACAATATCACCGACTTTGAAGGGTTCTTTAACGTCATTATAATAAGAGTTTCCTATAATTTCTGTATTTATTTCAACAATCTCCCCAACTGCTTCATGGCCCAAAATCACCTGTTTATCGGGGTTTTCAATACTATGTCGTATTTTTACAATGTCTGAGCCGCAAAGCCCGCAGGCAATGACCCGTATAATTGCTCCGGGTGCGGTTAAAGGCGGTTTTTCCACATCAATTATCGAAATTTTATTATCTTTTAAAATTGCACTTTTCATATGAATTTTATCCGGTTATATCAGGGTGTCATTGGCGGTATAGCAACGGAGTTAGAGTTTGACCTTGCCCCAAATACAGATATAGGGGCTAAATCAGAGAAATTAAAGTTCCAAAGTACCGCCATTGCTATAAAAAGCATCACCACCGTAACTATGAAATATTCTACAATTGATTGAGCTTTTTTCATGTTAAAATTATACTACGTAAATTATGAATATGGATAAAAAAACGGAAAAAGATGTTATAAAGTGCTCAAGATGCGGACTATGTGCGGAAATATGCCCTGTCTATTCTGTGAAACGCACTGAAAATACGCTTATCCGAGGAAAATTTTTGCAGCTTCTCGGGTTAATCCGCGGCGAATTAAATTGGTCAAAACGTTTAAAAGCAAGCATAGATTACTGTTTAGGGTGTGAAAAATGTAAAACTCAATGTCCGTCCGGGATTGAGGCGTGTGAAATTTTTCAGAAAATTAAACATCAAAAATTGACATTTTTTGAAAAAATTATTTTCGGAAAATTTTTCTT
>CAQTPN010000340.1 GCA_948888345.1 uncultured bacterium
AATATTCAAATAATGAGAACTTTTGTAAAAATGCGGCAATGGGCAATTGAGAATAAAGAACTCGCCGAAAGATTAACTGAGCTGGAACAGTATTTTATGCAGCATTGTAAAGAAAATAATGCTGACATTGCAGAAATAAATAAGGCACTTGCGCTTTTATCCGATAGAACAAAACCTAATAACATAGGCTTTAAACCATAGATTTAACAAATAAGCCCGCGCTTTGTGGGTTATATTTAGTTTGATTTTTCGGCCGCATTTTTGCATTTTGCGGCCTTTTCTTCAAACAAACACTTTTTTGCGCATCCAAGAGTATTAAATTTCATCAAAATTAAAAAATTCTTTTTCAGGAACATTTAATACCTCGGCAATTTTAATAAAAAGTCCCATGGTAGGCATTTTTGCACCTATTTCTATATTTGCAAGGTGTTCTCTGGTAACATTCAGCAATTCAGCAAGCTGATTTTGAGATAAGCCCTTTTGCTTACGATATTTTGCAATATTTCTTCCAATTTTATAAAATTTTGTAATTTTGTTTGCCACAATTTTATTTTCGCATTATATTAACAATATGTATGTAATCAAAAAGATTACAAAATAGGAGTTGCAATGGGTTCATCTAAGGCTCTGACCTTGATTACAAAACAAATCAAAGAAGCCAGAATTAAGCAAAATCTTTCAATTAAAAAACTGGCAGAAATATCCGGATTATCTGCTTATAAAATTAAAAAGATTGAATCCGGCAATTATAATTTTCAATTAAAAGATTTTAATAAACTTGCCAAAGCTCTCAAGGCAGAATTAATAGTAAAAATCGCTCCTTAAAAACAGAAGCGATTTTTAAATACTTATATTCTATCCTTGCACGATGCCTTCTTTTATTGCTTTAACCGCAGCTTGTACTCTATCATCCACGCATAATTTTTGTAAAATACTGCAAACATGTGCTTTTGCCGTGTGTACCGATACTATCAATTCTTTTGCAATCTCTGTGTTGCTTTTTCCTTTTACAAGAAGTTTTAAAACTTCCGTTTCTCTATCCGTTAAATGCCCTTTGGGGTCAGTTTGTTCATGGTCATTTAAAAGTTTTACCTTTTCAGGTTTCGGGAATAATTTTAACGCAAGCTTTGCGACATTGGGGTCTATCCAGCAAGCACCCTGGGCCACAGAACGTATAACTTCAGATAGAGCCTTAGGGTCAATATCTTTAAGACAATAGGCTATAGCTCCTGAACCAAGTGCTGCAAGCACTTCTTCCTCTCTTTCGTGAGATGTTAAAATAATTACTTTAACATCGGGACAAATTTCTTTAGCCTTCATTGTAGCTTCTAAGCCATTCATTCCAGGAAGGCCCAAATCCATAAGAATAACATCAGGATTTTCTTTTTTAATAAATTCAATCCCTGCTTCGCCCGATTCTGCTTCACCTATTACATCAATGTGTTCAAATTCATTAAGCGCATAGCGAAGCCCGACACGGGTCAGTTTATAATCTTCAACTATAATAACTTTTATCGGGTTTACTTTTGTTTGAACAGTT
>CAQTPN010000341.1 GCA_948888345.1 uncultured bacterium
GCATCAACCATCTTTTGAAAAAGCTTCCCGAGATTTTCCCATTCTTTTTCATTTAAATTTTGCTTCACTTTTAAAATAAGGCTCTTTTCCTTATTTGTTATTTTTGAAAAATCACCGTTTATTATTGCAGGAAATACACCTTCAATATAAGCCTCTTTATTTTTCCTAAAATCATAATACCAGAGCATGCAAAGCTCTTTTAGGGGCTGAAACCTTTCCGGTTTTAAAATCTTTTTCATAGTTTAATCCGCATCAAAATTTTTAAAAATCTTAATTATTCAGCATTTTATATAAAAAAGAGTATCATATTTTATTAAATTTTGCAAAATTAATTACTTTCAAAAAGTTTTTTGAATTCTTCATTACTGAAAGTTTTTGAATTTTTAAAATATTTGAAATTATCTTCACATTCCGCCCTGCAGAAAAATATAGTATGTTTATCCGGAAGAGTATTATATTTTGTATTAAATATTTGATTTGAAAACAGTCTGAATAAGTTTACAATTGATTGTGCTTTTTTAATTTTCTGTTTATTGTCATCAGGATTATAATATGCGGCAAATGTAGCAAAGGTCACTTGCATTGTAAGCTTGTCAGATAGTGTTTTATCGATATATTTTTCCCAGTTTTCATATTCATCCACTCTTATCCCGTGGTCTCCTGTGATTAAAATTACAGGCTTTTCATCGGTATGTTCAAAAGCATAATCAATAAAATTCAATACTTCTTTATTTGTATATTTTAAATATGAAACAAAACCTTTCTTATTTACTGTAACTTTTGAATTTTCAATTGTATCATATAATGTTGAGGGTTTGCCATTTTCATTATATAAATACGGCGGGTGCGGCATCATAATGTGCGCAAATACAAGCTTTTTTGAATCATCAGAAACAACTTCATCTTGAAGAACCAAAAAAGGCCTTAATCCTGCATCTTTTCTAATCTTTATCTTATCCCATAAAAATGTATGACATTTTGTATAGATTAAGGAATTGTTATATGTATTTTTTAATTCATCTTCATAGAATTCTGCGCTGATTGTGTGAATTAATTTTGTGTTAACAGGCTTTATAAGTCTGAAGTATGTTGAATGGTTAAAATATATTGTTTTTAATCCGTTTTTTCTTGCAATTTCAAACATTTTTGCATTATTTATGGCATCCCAGCGGTCTTTATGGCTTGTATTTTCGGTATAATCCATATTCAACATAGAAGGAATGGACATTGCGGTTTTATTGTAATTTGAATAAATATCATTAAATACATAAAAGCCGCGCTTTTTTAATTCATTTACAAAATCGGAATTATCATATCCTGTGTATTTTTTTAGTGCATTAAACCCCGGATACATATCAAGCATAATTATATAAATATCTCGTTTTGGTTTATTATCAACAATCTTTTTATAGGAATTTGCAGAGGTATTTTTAAAAATATTATGTATATTCCCTGCTTTAAATAAAACGGATGTTGTAAAGTCAATGCACACAAATATTCCCAAAACTATGGAAGAAATTAC
>CAQTPN010000342.1 GCA_948888345.1 uncultured bacterium
TTTTATACAATTTTATACCCGCAAAATCAGACACTTCTTCAATAATTCTTACATCCATAAAGCCGAGTGATTGGATAATTTTCAAGTCTTCTTCGGATTGAACAAAAAACGGAATATTTTTATTTAACGCTTTTGCTGCAAATTCATCCCAATGGTCAGGGTGGTAATGAGTTAAAATCACAGCATCAACATTTGTTATTTCTTCAATTGAAAGAGGTAAATCAACCCTTGGCTGTCTAATGTGTGAATTTACTCCCGCATCAAAACCTGCCATATAATCTTTTGGCATAAGCCATGGGTCAATTAAAAACTTTTTGCTCGAATATGTGATAATTATCGTTGCATTTCTTATTTGATGAATTTGCATAACATTTCTCCTTTATGGTATAAATTATCATATTAGGTGACTTTTTTAAAGAAGGCACTTAAAAGTATCATAGTAACTTTAAGGGAACTATTTAACAATGATAACTAAAAAAGAACTATTACCCTGCCCTGTTGCAATAACATTGCAAATAATCGGTACAAGGTGGAAAATTTTAATAATAAAAAATTTATTAGACGGTACAAAAAGATTTTCTGAATTAAAAAAAGCAGTTTATTGTTCACAAAAGGTTTTAACATCAAATTTAAAAGAACTGGAGCAGGATGGTATAATTTTAAGAAAAGTGTATGCACAGATACCGCCAAAAGTTGAATATTCTCTTACAGATGCCGGAAAGACTTTAAAACCTCTGGTTGAAGATATGGCAAAGTGGGGAGAATATTATAAAAATTTATAGTAATTGTCTTTATAATATTCTTTTTAAACTTGTTTAAAAAATTCCTTTATATGCTAATGCCATAACAGAGGATGATTTTATCCATCTTTTTTGAAAATATTTTTATTGTAAAATATAAGGAGGAAAAAATGGAAAAATACGTATGCCTTTTGTGCGGATATGTCTATGACCCTGAAGCAGGCGACCCTGATAGCGGAATTGAACCCAATACACCGTTTGAAAGCCTGCCCGAAGATTATAAATGTCCCGTATGCCGTGCAGGAAAGGGCCAATTTGTAAAAAAAGATTAATCTTCCCCTTTAATTAGGGGTTTTTTAGGGAAAAAGAATATGGAAGATTTAAAAGAAAAAAAGGCACGCCAAATTGTAAATGAGGCAGAGGCTGCAGTTGAGCATTTATTTAAAAAGACTGATGAAATTGCAGAATATAATCAGCTGAAAGTTTTAGAAGCTTTTCAAAAAAATAAAATCGGGGAAGAACATTTTTATACTGTAACAGGCTACGGTCATGATGATTTAGGCCGTGAAGCTTTAGACAATGTTTTCAAAGATGCCTTTAATTGCGAAGCCGCAATTGTGCGCCCGCACTTTGTTTCAGGAACGCATACAATAGCCTGTGCGCTTTTTGGAGTTTTAAGACCGGGGGACGGGCTTGTTTCAATTGCAGGTGCACCTTATGACACACTTGATGACATTATAGGAAAGAATGAAAACCATGAAT
>CAQTPN010000343.1 GCA_948888345.1 uncultured bacterium
AATTCTTGTATCCATACTTGCAGCATTTAAGCCCATTCCGCCAAAACCGCAAATACCTATTATTCCTATCCTTTCGGGGTCAACATTTTTCTGAACACTTAAAAAATCAACAGCCGCGCTGAAATCCTCCGTATTAATATCAGGACTTGCAACATTTCTCGGTTCTCCGCCGGATTCTCCCGTATAAGAAGGGTCAAATGCAAGGGTTATAAAGCCTTTTTCCGCCATTGTCTGCGCATATAAACCGGATGCCTGTTCTTTTACCGCACCAAACGGTCCGCTCACAGCAATTGCAGGATATCTGCCATCGGCATTTTTAGGCAAATATAAATCTCCGACAAGCATTATTCCGTAACGATTTTTAAAATTCACCTTCTTAATATCAACTTTATCACTCTTTTTAAAGGTTTTATCCCATAAATTATTTTTAGCCTCAGACATAAGATTTCCTCCTATAAAAAATAAACATAAAATAACAAGAATTTTTTTCAACATAATATTTTCCTTATAATTATTTTTAAACACCGGTCATAAAATGATTTTGAACACAATCAAGAACAACCTCCGCATATTCTTTATGTTTGCCGTAGAAAATATGAGAAGCATCCTGAATTTCAATCACCCTGTTTCTTTCAGGATTTTTTGTCCACATGTTCAATTGCTCCATAAACCTCTTAGGGCTTTCACCGGTTACAGAATCCTTTGAACCTATTACAAAAGCACCTGAGGGCTTAATATTGTATAAAGATTTTGTTTCACCTTTTTTGCTTATTACAGGACAATTTTTAAGATTATCTGCATTATAAAATCCAAGAGCCGCCTTTGCTGTCATAGGTGAAAATCCGCCAAAAAGAAACGGTAAAATATCTTCCTCTCTGCCATCTTTTACCCATAAACGCGCCATATCAAGGCATTTATTGATATTCGGCATAATATCAAACCAGTGCATAGTATCTACAGGAGAAGATACAATAAAATAATTCACAAAATCATCTTTTGTATTTCCAAGGTAATTAATAATTTTATTTGAACCAAGGGAATGCCCCGCAAGAATTATATTCTTATATCCCGTATCTTTTGCATATTTGACATAGGCTTCAACATCTTCATAAACCATATCAAAATCATCATTAAATGTGCCTGTAATTTTTTGTTTTCCGGTTGAAAAATCAGTATAAGCAAAACAGGAAAAAGAATCATGAGCATGGGCTATAATGCAGTTTATTCCGTTTTTATCCATTAATTTCCCTGTTTCGTACAAAAGCTCATTTTGAAAAACATTGGAACAAATCCCCGTAAGCATTATAAGAACGTTCTCAGATGGTTTTGAATTAAATACAACCCCTTTTAATTCAAGCCCTCTTTTGGTTTTTACCTTTAATATATCCATTCGTTACCTCAAAATATATCTTTAATAATTTTAAGTATAAAAAATCACACACTGATTATCAAATACCCGCTTTGCATATCCGATTATTCCAATCAGGCATAATAAAAAATA
>CAQTPN010000344.1 GCA_948888345.1 uncultured bacterium
GAGCTTGACAAAGCACAAAACGCAACAACTAAAACTTTTGATGCAATAAAAGAGTGCGAAAGACTACTTACCAAGGAAATGAAAAAGCGCGGGTTGGGGCTGTTTTACGAAAGCCCGGAGCCTGAGGTCACAGAAAAAGTGCCAGATACGGCTAAAACCTACGAAAGTATGTATTTGTTTAATATTCAAAGATTAAACGCCAATTTTTTTACTGATTAAAATACCAACAGTGCAGCCCTCCCCTTTTGGGCTGCACTCTTTCTTCAACATATATTGACATCATCCCCGCAAACAGCTACAATATAGTTAGCAGCTTAATATAGTTTTCTGAGCTTGTGTGAGCTTTTTTCTCGTTGTTTTGGTTGAAAATTGAAAAGGGGAATGCCTGCAAATTAATTAAATGTTTCCCGTTTTTAATAAATATTTTTAATTTTAGGAGGAAAATAACATAAAGAACAAGAAGAGTTTATTGAGCCTTATTTTGGCTTTGTGCCTGTGTATGGCACTAGCCGCGCCTGCTTGGGCTGCGGACGAATTTGGTAAAATTATGCCAAGTGAAATTATATACGCACTTGATGAAGTAAGTACATTATCAGATAGTGAAATTATTGCAAACAATGATATTGTCAGTCAAATTACAAAACCAGCGTCATTAGATATTGACAATATGATAAACATTGATATAAGAAAAGTTCATCAAACCTACCCTCTGTTAGACGAACAAATTGCGCTTTTAAAAGAACACAACTATACGGATGATGAAATTAAACAGTTTGATATGGGTGACTTTTTTAATATCGAATCAACTTGGCTGTTAACTCCAAGTCAAGTTGAAGATGTAAAATATTTATACCCAGAACTAGAAACGGTAGATATTAGTAATTGGACAATCGGTGATTTGGTAGAGTACTGCAATGAAGCAGACTCAAAAAAATATGCTCCTTCCGTTATTGAAGCTGCTGCTTTATCTGAACGTAATATAACTTTAGATGATGCCCAAACCTTATTAAAAGAATATGGTAGCTATGAAAATATCTTATCTCAATCTGATGAACAATTAGAAGAGGACATAAAGAGTTACTATCAATTTAATATTAGCAACATCTACAATATGTGTACCTATGAAAGCAATGATTGCCCACCAGCACAGAACCCTGATTCTAGCATTTATATCGGCATACAATTTCCGGGTTATCAATTTGATTGGTTCCATAAA